>CACFEJ010000004.1 GCA_902565305.1 uncultured Prochlorococcus sp. | reverse complement strand
GTGTTTTTCAATTATTCCACGCACTATAGATAAACCTAAACCGGTTCCTTGCTCAGTATGAACAGAATTCTCTACTCTATAAAATCGATCAAATATCTTTTCTTGATCAGTCTGAGAAATTCCTGAGCCAGTGTCAGCAATCTCAATTCTTACTTTTGGAAGTGGTGAAACTAATTCACATTGAGGGGCTGCATTGTTTTTAATACTTGGAGGGAAAGCAGGACAGGAATCTGGCCAAGTATAAGCTCTTATAATTAGGGCACTGTTTTTTGGACTAAATTTCAATCCATTCCCTAGTAAATTATCAAAAACCTGTAAAAGTAAATCAAAATTTCCAAGAATTGGAGGAATAGTTTCTTCTATATCATGAGCTAATGAAACATTTTTTTCGGAAGCATTAAGTCTATAATTTCTAAGAGTCTGTTCTATTGCTGGTTTTATGTCCATATGCTCAAGTTGAACAATTTTCCCAGACTCCAATCTAGATAAATCTAATACATCATTTACAAGTCTTGTTAACCTATCAGTCTCTGAATTCGCAATTCCTAAAAATTCTATTTGTTCTTCATCAGAGAGCTGATCTTTTAAATCATGTAAGGTCTCTACATAACTCTTGATATTAAAAAGAGGTGTCCTTAATTCATGCGATACATTGCTTATAAATCTATTTTGTGCCGCGTTAAGTTCAACTTCTCGAGTTAAATCTTGGATTGTCACAGCAATTCCTTTTAATTCAACTTTATTTGTATCTAAGACTGACTGTAAGACAATTCTTAAGGTTCTAGCTGGTTCTCCTAAACTGAATCTTAAATCGTCCTTCTCCTTTTCCCTTTTTAAAATAGATTCTATATTTGTATGTAAGTCGTTGGATAAAATTTCGGGGATTTCATTTAAAAAATGTTTACCTTCTAGAAATCTTCCCTCCCAACGAAATAATCTCTTTGCTGTTGGATTAGTAAGTACAATCTTGCCTTGTGAGTCCAATAATATTGCACCATCAGCCATTGTAGCTATTAATGATTGCTGCTTAATTTGTGCTGCTTTTAGTTCTTCTATATTAGCTTCATCATAATTTTCTAACTGTGTTGCCATTCGGTTAAATCCATTTAAGAGTTCTCCTAGATCACCTGTCATGGGCAAAGAAATTCTGGATTTAAAATTTCCTCTTGAAATTTCTCTAACACCTCTAACTAATTCTCTGACTGGTCTTGTAATTGTCAGTGCATTAAATACAGCTCCAAGTATTACTAAAACCCAAATAGAGATAAAAACTGCAATGGTTACTTCTCTTGTTAAGGCAGCACTGGCAAGTGCTTTTTTATTAGGAGTGACTCCCAAAGCTAAAGTTCCAAGATATTTGCCTTTCCACAACATCGGGACAAATACATCTGTTACTTGACCTTGAGGCGTAGCATGCTGCCTAACCAAAGGAAATTGTGGTCTCTTCTTCAATTCTGAAGGTAGTTTTAATTTTCTAGTGAGCTGAAACTGACTGTCTGAGCTTGTTGGTGTTGCACTGATCGGTATCCCAAGTTGAACAATATCTTCAGCATCAGTAAAGAATATATAACGCAAGTTTCGGCTTGATCTCCAAAATTTTTCAGCTACATTTGAAATTTCTTTTTTTTGGTTATTAGCGACTAATTCTGTAACATTCCCAGATAATAATAAGCCAAGATCTCGAGCATATCTAGTATCATTCATACCTGCATCTCTTTGAATACTATTTAATGCAAAAAAAGTTATTCCTGTCATCAAGAGGCTTACGACTAGAGTTGCTATGGCTAATAACTTTGTTCTTAAACTGAACCCACTCCACCAAGCGAGTATTCCATTAATCCAATAGTTAATACTCATATCTTCATTATTACTGATGTTATATTTTTTACTTTGTCGATTATTGGTATTCCCCACAAGATTAATTCTCCTTAGAAAAGTTTTTTCTCACTTGATGCCCTATGTCATTTCTAAAATAAATACCCTCAAAATTAATTTCTTTTAAATTTTTGTACGCTTTTTCAAAAGCCGTATCGAAGTCTTTATCTTGACAGACAATACTTAAAACTCTTCCTCCTGCAGTTAATAATTTCCCACTTTCACTAGAAGAAGTACCTGAGTCAAATATTTGACAATCATTTGAATCAATCTTACCTATTTTTATTGGATAGCCAGTTTTATATTCGTGAGGATAACCTTTGGAGGTAGCTATTACACAGCCACTAACGTTATCAGAAGTATTAATTTTTTCATCACCAGTTAAACTTCCCATTGCGCATTTTTCTAAAAGAAATACAAAATTTGGATCCATCAAGGGCATTATTGTTTGGCATTCTGGATCACCAAATCTGCAATTATATTCTATAACCTTGGGCCCAGATTTTGTGATCATTAACCCAAAATAAATTACGCCTCTATAGTCAATATTTCTTTTAATTAGAGCATTTATTGTAGGTTTAATTATCTCTTTAATGATTCTATCAAGGTAATCTTTTGTACATAATGGGGTAGGAGAATAAGCCCCCATGCCTCCTGTATTTGGACCTTTATCTTTTTCATTAAGTCGTTTGTGATCTTGGGCCGTTGGAAGTAATGTAAATCTCTTTCCATCGCATAAAGCAAAAACTGACACTTCAGGCCCTTGAATTTTTTCTTCAAGAACAACTATATTCCCAGAGTTACCAAATCTTCCATTAAAAATTGTCTCTGCTGCTTTAATGCATTCATCTTTTGAATTAGGAATAAAAACGCCTTTACCTGAAGCTAAACCATCAGCTTTTACTACAAGTGGAATTGATGATGAATTAATAATTTTTTTGGCTTCTTCCAGAGAATTGACTTTCCAAAAGTTTGAGGTTGGAATATTTGCGTCTTGCATAAATTCCTTCGCCCAAGATTTGCTAAATTCTAGTTTTGCTCCATCTTTATTAGGACCAAACACTTTAAAATCTTTTTTTCGAAGAAAATCAGCCAATCCATTTGCCAGAGGTATTTCTGGTCCGATTACAACCAAATCTATCTTAAAAAAATTAAGCTTTTCAATTAGTTCATTTTTATTATTTATGTCAATGTTTATTCTTTCACATTTATTTATTCTTTCTGAACCAGCGTTACCAGGTATTAAATAAACTTTTTTAACTAATTCATTTTTTTGAATCGCCCAGGCCAAAGAGTTTTCTCTCCCGCCATTTCCAATTATTAAAATATTTTCTAATCTAATAAAGTTCCTAGAACTTGGTGAATGAATTCCCATATATTTGTTTTTAAGGTTATGAGGTTTCGATGAATAATCAGTTAAAATGAAAGTAAAATCATTTAAAGTTGATTTCTAATAATTATGTTAATTATAAAAACTACTTTAGTAATAATAATGAGGTTTTAAGTTAATGCATAATAAATATAAGCTGATTTATGAAGGCAAAGCAAAAAAAGTATTTAATTATGGTGATGTAGATAAAGTAAGAATTGAATTTAAAGATGATGCTACAGCTTTTAATGCTTTGAAAAAGGAAAAATTTGAAGGTAAAGGCAAACTTAATTGCTTAATAAGTGCAAGAATTTTTGAGATTCTCATTAAAAATAATATTCCAACCCATTTTATTGAACTTGCAAATGAAAATACAATGATTGCAAAAAAAATAAAAGTAATTCCATTGGAAATTGTTTTAAGAAATACTGCTTATGGTTCCTTGTGTAAACAAACTACGATTAAACCTGGAACTTTTCTATCAAAACCATTAATTGATATCTATCTTAAAAATGATGAACTTAATGATCCCCTTCTTACAAAAGATAGAATTGAATTAATGAATATATTAAGCTCTGATGATTTAGATTACATAATTAATTTAACCTTAAAAATTAATGTAATCCTTAAAAGTTTTTTTAAAAATATTCAACTTCAACTTGTGGATTTCAAGTTGGAGTTTGGTTATGATTTTAGAAATAATATTCTTCTAGGGGATGAGATAAGTCCTGATAATTGTAGGCTTTGGGATTTAAACCAAAAAAATGATACAATTGTAAGCCTAGATAAAGATAGATTCAGGAATGATCTAGGTGGTCTAATTGAAGCTTATAGTGAAATTCACAAAAGAATAAATGATTTTCTTGAACCTAGTTAAATAAATAATGACTTATTTATCTTAATAAAAAGTACTATGCAAAAACATTTTTTAAAATTTGGAAAGGTTTTCACAAATGTTGCCTGCTCTCCCTTGATTTTGATATCAAATAATTCAGAACTGGCTGCGAAGTATTTGCCAAAAAACGTTGATCAATCAATAAAAATCTCAGAAATACCTAATATCAATAATTATTTATCTCAAAGTTTTGATATAAAAAAAGATAAGAAATTGCTTATTGCAGAAAACAATAATGATATTAGTGAAGAAAGTGTTCTTATCTCAGAAATAATAATCGAAGGTTGGGAAAATCATCCTGAAGGTAGAAAACTTGAATTGGCTGCATATGATTCTATGAGCATAAAGCCTGGAAGTATTGTTGATAATCGAATTTTAAATCAAGACCTAAATGCAATATATGCTAGTGGTTGGTTTTCAGGAGTTAAAATAAAGTCTCAAGAAGGGCCACTAGGCTTGAGGCTAATAGTAAATGTAGTACCTAATCCAATTTTGAAGAAAGTTGAACTTAAACCAATAAACTCTGTAATTTCCAATCAATACGTAGATGATATTTTTAATAATTATTATGGGACAACTCTTAACTTAAATGAATTGCAAAATAAGATAGAAATAATAAAAAAACGTTATGAAAAAAAAGGTTATTCTTTAGCTAGAATATATGGACCCAAAAGAATCTCTAGTGATGGAGTAGTAACTTTAGAAGTTTCTGAGGGAATTATTTCTGACGTAAAAATAAGATTCCCAGATTCTGATGGTGAATTTGTTATTGATGGAAAACCTAGGAAAGGGAAAACAAAAGACTGGGTTATAAAGAGAGAATTAAAAACACGACCTGGTAAAATATTTAATAGAAAAATTTTAGAAGCTGATATCGGCAGACTCTATGCCACATCATTATTTGATGATGTAAAGGTTTCTCTTGGTCCTGATAATTTAAATCCTGGTCAAGTTATAATTTTTTTAGATTTGAGCGAGCAAAGAACAGGATCATTAACAGGTGGACTTGGTTATAGCAATAGTTCAGGTATCTTCGCCTCAATAGGTTTACAAGAGACGAATGCACTAGGAAGAGCATGGTCTACAAATTTAAATCTTAATTTTGGAGAATATTCAACTACCTATAATTTTTCATTATCTGATCCATGGATTAAAGGAGATAAACATAAAACATCTTTTAGAACAAATATATTTTTAAGTAGAGATTATCCACAAGAGTTTAAAAGTGAAAATAATGGGCGCATATACGCTGTAGACGATACTAGTACTTCAACCTCTGATACTTTTTCATCAATAGTTTTAGAAAAAACAGGAGGTGGATTTTCTTTCTCAAGGCCATTAAATGGTGGAGATCCATTTAAGGTCTCTAAGTGGAGAGTTCTTGCAGGGATGAATTTTAAGAAAGTAAAGATGATTGATGGTGATGGAAACAAAAAACCTTATGGTGATATTACTCCAACAACAGGAAATATAAATGACATTATTTGTATTGGATTTACTCCAAATGATGGTTCTTGCCCTGAAGAAAATACATTAGTGAGTGTTATTACGAGTACATCAAGAAACAATTTGAACAATTCCGTTAACCCAACTTCAGGAAATAAATTTAGCTTTGGTACCGAACAATTTGTTTCAGTGGGGAAAAACTCTCCAACTTTTAATAGAATGAAAGCCTCATATTCGTTTTTTGTACCAACAAAATTAATAAATTTAACTAAGGCCTGTAAGTCTGGCGATGCTACAAGTGAAGACTGTCCTCAAGCTATTGGATTTCAATTTAAGGCTGGAACTATTATTGGGGAATTGCCTCCTTACGAAGCATTTTGTATGGGAGGAACATCATCTGTTAGAGGCTGGAGTTCTTGTGATTTATCTGTAAGTAAAAGTTTTGTTGAGGGCACAGCAGAATATAGATTTCCTGTTTGGAGGATGATATCAGGAGCTTTATTCGTCGATGCAGGAAGTGATCTAGGCTCTCAAAAGGCGGTTCCTGGAAAACCAGGTAAATTATTGCAAAAATCAGGTTCTGGTTTTTCCCTTGGAGGGGGAGTGGGAGTTAAAACACCAATTGGTCCTTTAAGATTGGATGTTGCTAGCAAGGACCTAAGTGGAGATTGGAGATATACTCTTGGAGTTGGATGGAAGTTTTAAGTGTTTTCTTGGCCTGCTAATTATGATTCTTGCTATACCTTGGCTGGTGTTATCTCCAGAGAGGGTGTAGGCCTCCACAGTGGTGAAAAAACAAGAGTTACAATTTCTTCCTACGAGAAAGAAGGATATTATGTCTCTTTTAAGGATAAACCTAACGAGATTTTTAAATTAACTCAGGATTTAATTGGAAGTACGATGCTTTGTACGGCGGTCAAATTAGGAGGGAGAAATTTGTATACAATTGAACATTTATTATCTTCAATGGCAGGTTGCGGGTTGAGTTATATACATATTGAGGTTGACGGGAAAGAGATTCCTCTTTTAGACGGATCGGCAATCCAGTGGGTTAGAAATTTTGAAGAAGTGGGAATAAAAAAGGCACCTAGGCCAGATAATTTTTTTCGAGATATTAATAAATCAATAATTTTAAATAAAGAAGGCTCAGTTATAGCCGCAACTCCTTCTGAAAAAACTACAATTATATCCACCATAAGTTTTGCCTATAAAGCAATTGGAAATCAAACTTTTGTAATTGATTTAAATCCAAAAAGTTTTGTTGAAATGATTGCGCCTGCCAGAACATTTGGTTTTAAAGATCAATTTCAAGAGTTAAGTGAACTTGGATTAATAAAAGGTGGAAGTTTGGAAAATGCCCTTGTTTGTGATGGTGATAATTGGGTTAATCCACCATTAAGATTTGATGATGAACCAATAAGACATAAAATTTTAGACCTAATTGGGGACTTGGCTTTGGTAGGGTTACCTAAGGCTCAAATTTTAGTTTATAAAGGATCACATTCTTTAAATGCTTTATTGGCCTCATCGCTAAAAAATTAACTTTATCTTTAATTATTTTGGAAAAGAAATTATCCAGTGAAAATAATCAACTTTCCTCTGAGCACATACTAGGGTTATTACCTCATAGATATCCTTTTGCTCTTGTTGACAAAGTTATAGAGAATATTCCTGGTGAGAGAGCTGTTGCAGTAAAAAATGTAACTATAAATGAGCCTCAATTTCAAGGACACTTTCCTGAGAGACCCTTGATGCCTGGGGTTCTTATTGTGGAATCAATGGCCCAAGTTGGTGGCATAATTGTAACGCAAATGCCTGATCTTCCTAAGGGACTTTTCGTCTTCGCTGGAATCAATAATGTTAAATTTAGAAAACCAGTTGTGCCTGGAGATCAATTGATAATTTCTTGTGAATTATTATCTATTAAAAGAAAAAGATTTGGGAAGGTGAAAGGTGAGGCGCATGTTGATGGGAATTTGGTTTGCGCTGGAGAATTAATGTTTTCATTAGTTGATTAGGAACATGGATTGTAAAAATACTGAATTAAATGCAAGCTTTAGTGGTGTAAAAGTCCATCCAAATGCTTATGTTGATCCAAGTGCCGAATTACATGATGGAGTTATTGTCTCTCAAGGAGCTATTGTCGGTCCTGATGTGACTATCGGGAAAGGAACCGAAATAGGACCCAATGCTGTTATTTCAGGAAGAACTCAAATTGGTATAAACAATAAAGTTTTCCCAAGTGTTTATATAGGTCTTGATCCCCAGGACCTCAAATATAAAGGGGCCCATACTGAAGTGATTATTGGAGATAATAATACTTTCAGAGAATGTGTAACTATTAATAAAGCAACTGATGAAGGAGAAAAAACTATTATTGGTAATAATAATTTGCTGATGGCTTATACTCACATCGGACATAATTGTGAACTCGGGAACAGGATAGTTTTATCAAATAGTGTTCAAGTTGCGGGCCATGTGAAGATCGAAGATAAAGCTATTATTGGTGGTTGTTTAGGTATTCATCAATTTGTACATATTGGATATTTAGCAATGATTGGAGGGATGACTAGAGTAGATCGAGATGTACCTCCTTTTTGTTTGGCCGAAGGGCATCCAGGCAGATTGAGAGGTTTAAATAGGATTGGAATTAAGAGAAGTGGTTTAATGGAAAATAAAGATTTTGACTTAAAATTACTTCAAAGTACTTGGAATTTACTTTTTAAATCTAATGATGCGATTTCAAATTCATTAGAAAAAGTAATGAATGGAGAATTAGATATTTCATCTTCAAGATTATGTAGTTTTTTAAAAGAGTCAATATCTAAAGAGAGACGAGGACCAATGCCTTTAGTGAATGTATGAATAAAAAGATATTTATAAGCACTGGAGAAGTTTCTGGAGATTTGCACGGAAGTTTGTTATCAAAAGCATTATTAGATGAAGCAAAAAAAAAATCTATAGATTTAGAAATTTGCGGATTAGGCGGGGAAAGGATGAAGAAAGAAGGTGTAAAAATTCTTCAAGATACTACATCTATTAGTGCAATAGGAATTTGGGAGGCTTTACCTCTTATTATTCCAACAATAAGAATTCAAAAAAGGTTCTATAAATTATTAAAAAAATATCCTCCTGATTGCTTAATTTTGATTGACTATATGGGACCCAATATAAAAATTGGTACTAAATTAAAAAGATCGAAAACTAAAATACCAATTTTTTACTATATTGCTCCTCAAGAGTGGGCTTGGAGGGTTGGCAATAATACTACAACAAATCTAATAAAGTTTTCTGATAAGATTTTTGCAATTTTTAAAAAAGAAGCAGAATTTTACAAAAAGAGGGGCGGCAATGTTTTTTGGGTTGGACATCCAATGATTGATTTAACAAAAAAACTTCCTTTAAAGAAAGATGCCAGAACTATTCTAAACCTTCGCCCAGATCAAAACATCATACTTTTAATGCCCGCATCAAGACCTCAAGAATTGCGATATATATTACCTACTTTTATGAAATCGGCAAAAAAATTACAACAAAGATATCCAAGTTTGGTTGTCTATATTCCCTCCTGTCGGAACGCTTTTGATGAAATATTCAAAAAAGCCTTTAGAAAATATCAAGTTAAAGGACTTGTTATTTCTCAAAAAGATAGTGCAAAATTAAAGCCTTATATTTATTCCCTAACTAAAATTGCTCTTTGTAAATCTGGGACAGTTAACATGGAATTAGCTTTGTATGGAATTCCACAGATTGTTGGCTATAGAGTAAGTAGGGTAACTGCTTTTATTGCTAAAAAAATTCTCAATTTTAAAGTAAAATTTATTTCCCCTGTAAATTTGTTAGTTAATAAATTAATAATCCCTGAGTTTGTACAAAAGGAGTTTGATGAAAAGAAAATTTTCGATAAATCTTGTAGGATTCTTGATGGGAAGTCAGAAAAAATAAAAATTAAAAAAGGTTATGCTTTTTTAAAAAAAGAATTAGGAGAAGAGGGCGTAGTCCAGAGAGCTGCTAAAGAGATTATTAATTCTATTATTTGAACTTTATAATAAAAAAATGAAATATTTCTTATCTCTTATAATTATTCTTTCAATATTTATTAGCCCTGTAAACGCTTTTGCAGAGGAATTGATTCTTGCGGGAGGTTGTTTTTGGTGTTTAGAACATGATTTAGAGACATTAAAGGGGATAAATTTTGTAGAAAGTGGCTATTCAGGTGGAGATTTGCAAAATCCTACTTACGAAAATCATGAAGGACATCAGGAAGTGGTTTTGGTAAACTATGATTCCAAATTGGTAACTTTAAGCGAGATACTTAGGCTTTATTTCAGAAATATTGATCCTCTTGACGGCAAGGGTCAATTTTGTGATCGTGGAGATTCTTATAGGCCAGTGATATTTTTCAAAGATGCAACTGAGGAAAGTGATGCAATAAATGCAATTGCTTCCGCCTCTAATGAATTGCGAGTGCCATTAGAAAAAATATCTGTAGAACTTAAATCAAAAGGTCAATTTTGGTTGGCTGAAGAATATCATCAGGATTTTGCTGAGAGAAATGAATTAAAATATAAGTTCTATAGATTCTCATGCGGTAGAGATCAGAGGTTGGATAAATTATGGGGTGATAACGCTAGATCAACAAATCTTTGGAATGAATGATGTAAATATAGTTATTTATTTTTAATCCATTGAACAAGAGTTTTAACTCCAAAACCGGTTGCACCTGATGGATTAATTCCTTTATTCTTATCAGTCCAACAAGTCCCAGCAATATCAATATGAGCCCATTTTATCTCTGAATCAAAGAATTCCTCTAAAAACAAAGCAGCAGTTATTGACCCTCCTGCTCTTGGACCTGTATTTTTCATATCAGCTATATGAGACTTTAACCCTTCTTTATAAGATTTTTGTAAAGGCATTTGCCATAATTCTTCTCCAGTCTGGGCTGATGCAGCTTTTAAGTCATTTGCTAGATCATCATTATTGCTCCAGAATCCAGCTACATCATTTCCTAATGCAACAACAATAGCTCCTGTTAAAGTGGCCAGATCTATTATTGAATCTGGGTTTAAATTGGATGCGTAAGTTAAAGCATCAGCTAATGTGAGTCTGCCCTCTGCATCAGTGTTATTTATTTCAATTGTCTTACCATTAGATGCCTTAACTACATCTCCAGGATGTACTGCAGATCCATTTATCATGTTTTCGCAAGATGCCACAATAAAATGAATTTCTAATCCCTTTGGTTTTATTGCTCCAAGTGCTTTTGCTGCTCCTAAAACTGCAGCGCTTCCTCCCATATCATATTTCATCATTTCAATTTGAGATGCTCCTACTTTCAGATTGTATCCTCCAGAATCAAAGGTTAAACCCTTCCCAACGAGCGCAATCTTTTCTTTAATAGGCCCCTCTGACTTTAAAGTAAGATGTATAAATTTAGGATCTAGATCAGAGCCTTTTGCTACAGCTAAATATGCACCCATTCCTAAATCTTCACAATCTTTTGCCTCTAAAATTTTTACTTCCAAACCATGATCTTTAGCTATTTGAGAAGCTTGTATGGACATTTCCTGAGGCGTAAGACTATTTGGAGGGGCTGCTACAAGTCTTCTAGCTAGTTCTACACCTTCACATATTTGTGATGTCACTTCGAAGTTAATATTATCAAATTCTTTTAAATTTAAAAACTCTATTTCTTTAAGAATTTTCTTTTCATCTCTTTTCTTATTGAATCTATTGTCCTTAAAGGCAGATAATCTGGCTGCCTCTGCTAATTGATTTATTTCTATTTGTGAATTTATAAATTCCCAGGGTAGCAAGATGCTGATTTTTTCATTTTTATCAACTGTTTTCCTAACTAGATTTCCTATAGAGTTTTCTATATCACTTTTATTTAGGTCCTTCGATTTGCCAAGACCAACTATGATTAAAGTTTCTAATTTTTGATCTAAAAATTCAAAGCTTAAAGTTTTTCCTTTTTCTCCTTTAAATTTTTTTTGAGTAACTTTTTTTAGTAATAATTTTGGGTCAATAACAAATTTTATGTTTTCAAGTTGGCCTGCAATATCTTCCTCTAAAACTCCAAAAATTAATGAAGCACCTTGCCAGTTTTCTAGATTTTTTTGGAATGAGGAAAATTGCATTTGTAAAATGGATTTAATTAACTTTTAATTGTTTGTGAAAGTAGTTGCCCACCTATCTCGAGTTTCTTTATTAAAAGGTGGTAACCATAAATATATCAGTTGCTGTTCTAATTTACGTCTTAATTTTACTTCTTTGGGTACATCTAAGAAGAAACGAATATCTTGGTGACTTGAGAGTTTGTTATGAGCTAGGGCTTCTTTATAGTTCATGAGGTAATTTTTACAGTCATGTTCTCCCTTCCATCTTTTATTTGCTGAATTTGTTTCTCCTATATAAAGGATTATTTTAGAACTCTCCATCGAGTCAATTACAAAATACATTGCTGGCCCATTGTGTATATATTGATTGGTTCTCCAAAAGTTCAATGATAATGGCTGCAAGGAAAACGGATCAATTTTTCTTTCATCGGAGATTCTATTTATAGGAAGACTTGTTTGGTGCAAAGTTTTATTTTGAGTATCTTTTGAAATTTTGAATTGGTGATTATAAATTCTTTCCCTCCATTCAGTTAGGATTTCGCCTTTGATTTTAAGATTATTTGAGTGTTGAAAATTAATTGATGTATTTACATTTGAACCAAATAATTCAAATTGTCTATTTTGGTTTGAAATATTATTTACGTTAAATTTTTCCAATATTTATGAAACATGTCTACTAAATTTAATTCTGAAAAAATATAAATCAAAGAATTATTTATAAACTAAAATTTATTAATCTTCTAATCAATTTAAAAGATTCTTGTTATCTTGTAGTTGAGACTTAATCTGCGAAGTAAAAAAATAGAAATGGGATTCTTTGAGTCAGACATCGTTCAAGAAGAAGCTAAAAAGCTTTTTACAGATTACCAAGAACTTATGAAACTTGGCTCTGATTATGGAAAATTTGATAGAGAAGGGAAAAAAATGTTTATAAAAAAAATGGAATCTCTTATGGATCGTTATAAGGTTTTCATGAAGAGATTTGAATTGTCTGAAGATTTTCAAGCAAAAATGACAGTAGAACAATTAAAGACACAGTTAAGTCAATTTGGGATCACTCCTGATCAAATGTTCGATCAAATGAATAAAACCTTAATAAGAATGAAGGATGAACTTGATAAAACTTCTTAAAGTTAACGGTTAAAGCTCATGACAGATAATTTAAAATTGCCATCATGGCTGTCAAGAGGAATAGAAGAATATTTTCCAATTAAGGGAACAGATCAGACCTTTTCGGAGATAATTGATCATGCAAAAAAAAATAATAAAAAATTAAGAGTTAAACTCGGCATAGATCCAACTGGAACCGATATTCATCTTGGTCACAGCATATTGTTTAAAAAATTAAGGGCATTCCAAGATAATGGACACATTGCAGTTTTAATTATTGGGGATTTTACTGCTCAAATTGGAGATCCAACTGGAAAAAACAAAACAAGAGTTCAGTTATCGGAAAAACAAGTTAAGGATAATGCAAAAACATACTTAACCCAACTAGGGATGGGAAAGCCAGCCAATGAATCTATTTTAGATTTTGATTCAAAAGATAGAATAGAAATTAGATATAACAGCGAATGGTTAAAAGGATTAAATCTTAATTCGATAATTGAACTGATGGGGAGTGCGACAGTTAGTCAAATGTTAGCTAAGGAGGAGTTTAATAAAAGGTACACTTCGCAAGTCCCAATTGCTTTGCATGAATTCTTATATCCACTATTACAAGGTTACGATTCGGTAGTTGTGCAATCAGATATTGAGCTTGGAGGCACAGATCAGAAATTTAATATTGCGATAGGAAGAGACCTTCAAAGGCATTTTAAACAAGACCCTCAATTTGGTGTTCTGCTGCCAATTTTGACAGGTTTAGATGGAATTAAAAAGATGAGTAAATCTGAATTTAACACCGTCGGTTTAACTGAAGATCCTCTTTCAATGTATTCAAAATTAGAAAAAGTACCCGATAATATAATACCCACCTATTTTGAATTACTTACTGAATTAGATTTAAGTTTTCTGGAAAACTCAAATCCTCGTGAATTACAGAGAAGAATGGCTTTAGAAGTTACTTCTTTATTCCATGGAACCGAAGAAGCATTAAAGGCGCAATCAAACTGCGAAAAATTATTCCTTGGTCACAAAGAAAAAGTTGGAGAAATTCCAGAGATTTCTTTAAAAGAAGTAGTTTTTCCAGTAAAGTTTTTCTACTTATTGAGTGCTCTAAAACTTTTCAAATCTAGCAGCGAATCAAAAAGATCTATTAAAGGTGGGGGTGTAAAAATTGATAGTCAAAAAGTAATAAATCCTGATTTAGTTTTTAATTCAAAAAATGATTTGGAAGGAAAAATTTTGCAAATTGGAAAAAAAATAATTAAGAGGTTTGAAAACTGAAAATTGATGAATAATAGATTTAATTCAGAAGATAAAATAATATTGGCAATTGATGGATTAGATGTAAGTCAAGCAAAATTACTTTTGGAAAAATGTCCTAATATTAAATGGGTTAAAGTTGGTTTAGAACTTTTTGTTAGGGAAGGTCCAAGGGTTATTGAAATATTAAAAGGTTTAAATAAAAAAATTTTTTTAGACTTAAAATTTCATGATATTCCTAATACCATGCGTGCAGCATGTTTTCAAGTTTCAAAATTAGGGGTTGATATAATTTCTATTCATGCTTCAGCAGGTTCAAAAGCTCTTAAAGATTCGAAAAAAGCATCTTTAGAAGGAGCTACCTCAGTCAGTGTAAAACCTCCATTGATTGTAGGAATAACTGTTTTAACAAGCTTTTCTCTTAAAGATTTTCAAACTGATCTTGATAGAAATAATTCAATTGAAGAAAATGTATTGAGACTTGCAAAGTTGTCTTTTGATGCCGGATTAGATGGATGTGTTTGTTCCCCTTGGGAGGTAAAAATGTTGAGATCTATTTATAAGGAAAATTTTGAACTTATTACACCAGGTATCAGATTAAATATTTACAATAAAGATGATCAAAATAGAATTATGACTCCCTATGAAGCTATAGATAATGGTGCTTCTAAGTTAGTCATTGGAAGATCAATTTCAAACGCTGTAGATCCTAATAAAGCTCTAATAGAAATATTTAAATCTATTGATTCTGATTAATTTTGGATTCTTCTCCCTTAAGCAATCTTTTTATGTTTGTTCTATGTTTCCAGATAACTAATAATGTAACAATTAAACTTATAAAAAAGTATGAGTGCATAAATTTACCTAGGTAAAAAAACATAAAAATAGGAAGTAAGATCGCAGCTGAAATACTTGATAAAGAAACAAATTTAGTTTTTGTTAGGACTATTAAAAAAATGCCGAGAGATGCGAGTCCAACTTTCCAAGAAAGAGCTAAAAACATACCTAATCCAGTTGCAACAGCTTTCCCTCCTTTACCTCTAAGCCATATTGGCCAAATATGTCCTGAGATAGCGGATATCCCTGCTATAACTTCTATTAATCCTTGATCTGTGTAATATTGAGCAATTTTTACTGCAATAAGGCCTTTCCCAACGTCAATGATAAATACAAAAAGTGCTGGCCATTTCCCAACATTTCTCAAGACATTTGTGGCACCAGTAGATCCAGAACCTATAGTTCTCAGATCTATATTTTTGATATATTTCCCAATTAAAAAACCTGTCGGAAGTGATCCTAAAAGATAACTTGCAAAAATTATTAAGATATTCATAAAGCTTAGTTTAGTTCAAGATCATCGTAAATTTCATTATCTGAACCAGCAAATGCAACCCATAATGGGAATTGAAGTATGGGAATTTCAACAGAGGTTTCTGCTGCATCAATGATAATAAATGGCAATTCTTCATTCGCTTCTAATCTATCAGCTCTCTCGATGACACCTTCAGGCCTTTCAAAAAGAACAATCCCACTATTAGGTCCAAAGTCATCCCTTGTGAGACCAAGTGAATCTTGAAGAATTCTTCTCCATTCACCTAATCGTTCAGGCTGCGAAGCTAAAATAAGAGTCTGAAATTGATCTCCATATAATTCGCCAAGAATAGATATTAAGCCAGCTGATAACAAGGCATTTTTTTGTCGAGATCCTCTACTTTCAAGAGAACCTCTTCCGCCCATGTTAAAGAACCAATCATCCATAATTTCTAAATCTGATGAATCAAGACTTCGTCTTAATTTCCAAGGCTCTGCATAAAAGTCAGGTTGTTCTTTGAAACTTGTAAAGCAATTTTTTATAATCTCTTCATCTGGCTTAAATGTTTCAGAAAGAGCAGGCACTTTAACTACATTATTTGTGATATTGTTTTGCTTATCCTCATCAAGGGGAGAAGGCTTTACGATTATTGGTTGAGAAACTAATTCAAGTTTCTCTACATTTTGTGAAAGATTCTGCAAAGCTCCAGTTAAGTACTCTTGAAAACCTTTAACTCTTTTAGCAATATTATCTGACTGTCCTTTAAAATTTGACTCAATATCTTTTTCTATTTCATTTTTTTTTGTTTCTAAATCATTTATTTCTTTAACTAAAGAGTCTTTTTTGGAAACGAGATCTTTAAAAATTTCATTAGAAATTTCATCAAAAGATTTAGTTGATTGATCGTTTTTTGATGTAATTTTTTTATTTTGCGTTGTATTCTTCTTACTAATTTGTTTGGTTTTATCATCTGAAATTGACTTATCTAGTATTAATTCCTTTTCAGGATTATTGTTGGAAATTTCTGTATTTGTCATTTAAATAATTTTGATGATTAGGCAAAGTCTGAATTTTAAGAATTTTTAATTTCCAGGGAGTCAACTTTTTTTATGAGCTCATCTTTTAATTGCTTTGGATTAAATAAAATTGGTAATAAATGAGGACTGGACTTTTCTCTAAAATAAAAAATACCTGGGATTATAGGGAAAAAGAATTTCCATGATATCCAGTTCTTGAATGGAAAAGTTCTAATCTCTTTCCCTAATTGTAAAACGATAAAATCATCATTTGTTATTTTTATTCTTAAGGTGAATGACTGAAGTAATAAAAAAAAGCTAAAAGAAGCAAAAACTATTGTTGGTAAAGAACCAATATTCAAAAACAAAAGCATAAAACTTAAAACTATTAGAATGATTGGCAACTGAAATGAAGGAGATATTATTACTGGCTCCTCTTTTTTTGATTTAGTATTAAACATAGGATCATCCAAATAAAATTTGCGTTAGTAATACATCCATTAAAGATACAGTAACGAGAGTCATTACAACTGCACCTGTTGTACTTGTTCCAACTTCTTTTGGACCTCCTTTGGTTGTAAGTCCATATCCACAAGCAATGATTGAAATAAGTAATCCGAACACTACAGATTTTATTAACATTGCAGTTAAATCTGCACTGGTTAAACTCACATTTCCTGATCTTACAGATGTCCAAAAAACTATTGGAGGAACTTTATAAAAAATTGTGCTCCAAATTTGTCCACTCCATAAAGCTACAGATAAAAACAAAAGACACTGTATTGGAGACATAATAACCATCGATAGTAACCTTGGGACTACCAAATATTGGACTGGTTCGGTCCTTAACATGGTTATTGCTTCAATTTGTTCTGTGACTTTCATAGTACCCAGTTGAGCAGCATAGGCAGTTGCAACCTTTCCAGTCATTAAAGTAGCAGTTAGAAGAGGAGCCATTTCTCTTGCCATGCCTACTGCTAATAAACCTCCAATTTCACTTGAAACCCCCATACTTGTAAGTTGTGATGCAACTTGAATATTAAAAACTGTACCTGCGGCAATTCCCGTAATTAATACAATTAACAAACTGCCAGGACCTGACTCCATAAGTTGCTCAAAGAGATCATTTTTGGAAATTTTACCCTTAAAGATAAAATTAATTGCCTGCCCGCCAATGACTAGGCTGCTTAGAAGTCTTTTGAAAAAATCAAGGTAATACATATCTTTATATTAGTTTGTAATTAATTTTCGATCCCATTTTCTCATGATTAAAAGACCAATGATTACCAATATTGAGGGTATAAAGCCAATACATAATCTAATAGTTAATTGTGCTGAGTAGCATTGTTCAATAATATTAAGGCCATCTTTATCAACAAAGCATGATTGATAACCTGATAAATACAATAAAAATCCTAATAATTGAACACTAAACGCGATACCAATCTTCTGAATAAGTACCATCCAAGCAGTATATAATCCTGCTGGTTTTTCTGGGTCTTCGTCTATTGCATCAGGTAGTAGTGACCAAGGGATAAGAAAAGCGGTTGAAGCACCAATGCCAATAAGACAGATTATGAAAATTAAAAGAATGAACAGAAATATATTGCTGGCATTTAGGAATAAAATATCTCCAGCTCCTGAAATTTTTGATAATGAAGGTAAAAATAAAGCTGCTGTACATGAAATAATCCACATAATCGCTCCATAGTTTAACGCTGAAATCCTGTTCAATTTATTTGATACTCTGGTCCATATTTGTAAACCCACTAAAGCGCTAATTTGGAAAGGTATCGGGATCCACTTCGCAATATAAGTTGGTACGTTCAGTACATCCTCGACATAAATTAACGCTACTGTTTGCATTAATTGTAAGGCGCACCAGAGAAGAATATAGAGCGTAATAACTTTTAGAAATTTTTTATTTCTGAAGATCCTTTTGAATTGAAGTGTTATAGCTTCAACTTTTCCTGAAGGCCTTCTTGCTTTTTTTGCGAATGGAGCTAATCCCCAACAAGAAATTAATGTTGCAGCAACTGCAATACATCCGCTTATTTTACCCATTAAAAAATATTCATTATTTGCTGATCCTTCGGAACCTAATACAACTCCAGCAATTATTAAACCAGTTAGTCCTGCGATTATTGAGCCAGTAAATCTAGATGCGTTTAGTCTTGTTCTTATTGCTGTTTTTTCAGAAATTTCAGTAGAAAGAGCTGCGAAAGGAAGATTAATACTTGTATAAGCAGTCATTACGATTATAGAAATTATGGCATAGTAAATAGTCTTGGTTAGCACTGAACCAGTGGGTGTCCACCATATCGCAGCTAAAGAGAAACCAAGGGGAACAGATGCTGCTACCATCCAAGGGATTCTAGGCCCCCATCTTGATTTAGTACGATCACTTAACCATCCAATTAACGGATCATTTACTGCATCCCATATCTTTATTAACATTAATAATGATCCTGCAATTATTACTGGTAAACCAGCAGAAATAAAGAATTTGAAAAGAAAAAAACCAAATTGTGTCGCGACTAAACCTGTGCCTGCATCTCCTAGCCCATAAGAGAACATTAATCTTGTTGTTGATCTAGAAATATTTTTTTTCGAGTGTGAATTTTCCAATCTTTTTACTTTGTTTATTGTTTGATAATGTATTATTGCAATGGTAATTCTATTACTTAATGCGGGCGTGGTTTAGTGGTAAAACCTCAGCCTTCCAAGCTGAAGATGCGGGTTCGATTCCCGCCGCCCGCTTTTAGGATAAATTATTTTTTGCCTCAAATACTTCTTCTGAAATGATTAGTAAAGAGCTTCTACTCTTTATTGAAACAGATTTTTCATTAATGGTTAAGGGTTCAAAAATCTCAGACATGCTAGTGTCGATAACTTTTAACCAATTATATTTACATTTCGGCAAGGGGAAATCGATACTTTTTGAATACGCATTTAAACCTATCCAAACCAGCGGATTAGTATTGTCTTGGTTAATGCTAAAGGCAAGTGTGTGAGACCAACTACTCCAATCGGGGCTATCTAACTTTGTTCCATGCCAATGATATGTTGGAATATTTTTATTGGTTTGATTACTAGGGAAGAATGATGGATTGAAAATGTTTATTAGTTTTTTTCGGATTTTTATAACATATTTAAAATATTCTAATAATTCCAAATCTTGTTGACCTTGTTCCCAATTCATCCAGCCCAATAAATTATCTTGGCACCAAGAATTGTTGTTCCCGCCTTGTGATCTTCCTATTTCATCACCCATAAGTATCATTGGAACACCTTTAGAGATAAGTAAACTAAGAACAAGATTTTTTTGTTGTCTTTTTCTTAAATCATTGATTAATAAGTTCGTAGTTGGTCCCTCAGTACCATGATTCCAAGAATTGTTATGGTTATCACCATCTCTGTTTTGCTCTCTGTTCGCAAAATTATGTTTTCTATTGAAAGTTACTAAATCTTTTAGAGTGAATCCATCATGTGAAGTTATAAAGTTTATTGATTTTGGCAAAATAGTATCTCCTTTATAAATTGATGGAGTACCTTTGATTTTATCGCTCATATTCCAAGCTGTATCTTTATCCCCGTTCCAAAATCTCCTCAGGTCATCTCTAAAATGACCATTCCAAGTGAAAGTATTCTTAGATGGGAAATCACCTAATTTATATAAACCGCCACAATCCCATGGCTCACTTATGAACTTAATATCGATAAGTTCTGGTTCACATTCTATATCTTCAAAGATTGGAGGATTATCAAGCGGTGAAAGGTTTTCTCCTCTTGATAGGGCAATTCCTAAATCAAATCTAAAACCATCAACTCCTAATTCACTCGCCCAACATTTTAAAGATTCAATTATTAGTTTTCTAACTAATCCTCTGTTTGCTGCAATAGTATTACCACATCCGGAGACGTCCTGAAAATTTTTATCTTTCCCAATAAAGTAATAAAGATTTTCATCTATACCTTTCCAAGATATTGCTGGCCCTTTTGAATCACCTTCGCAAGTGTGATTGTATACAACATCTAATATGACTTCAATGTCTGCTTTATGACATTCCTCTACAAATCTTCTAAATTCCTCTCTATTCTTTTCGGCGGATTCATTCGAAAGATATTCAAAATGCGGAGTGAACCAATTAATTGGACTATATCCCCAAAAATTTTTTAGACCATTTGGTGCATCAGTAGGATCAAAACAAAAAATTGGAAGTAATTCAATTGTTGTAATACCCAGTTCTTTGAGATAAGGAATTTTTTTTAAGAATTTCTTAAAACAACTTTCATCTTTATCAGTTGATTCAGTGAAAGCTTTGATATGGAGTTCATAAATAATTGTTTCTTCCCAAGAATGTTTCGGTCTTGGATAATCCTTAAAATTAAATAATTTTCTATCGCAAACAACACTTTTAAGACAAGAATTAGTATTTTCTTGATTTTTTAAGGCATTTTCTCTTTTATAACTTCCCCATCCGGTAATACCCCTTGAACATGGATCAAGTAATACTTTTTTTTCATAGTTATTATTAATTTCATTATTTTTTTGTTTCACTCTAAAAGCATAAATACAACCTTCATCTAGATTTTTTATTTCCGCATGCCAGTATGGACCTGTATTATGAGTCTGATCTAATTTGAATATGCTTTTTGGGGAAATAGAGTCCTCTTTCTCAAACAATAAGATTTCTACATATTCTGCATTTGTGGCTACTAAGGAAAAATTAATCCCTTGTGAAGTTAGAGAACTCCCTAAAGGAAATGGTTTACCTTTATTGAGATGAATCACTTTTTCTTTATCATTGATTAGTTTAATATTGAGATAATTTATTTAAATTACTGATATTTGAATAATAGATGTAAAAAATAAAAAAAAACTCAAATTTAAGGCTTCACTAATCAACTTTATTAGATCTTGGAGAGTATTAATTTTCTGATTAATTACAATTTCTTCATCCATCTGCTCAGTGCATAAAACGATTTATAGAGAAAGTTTAATTATGGGAAAACCAGATTTTTCTTGATTTCAAAATACAAATTGTGTTTTTTCATGTGATGAGAAGGAAATATATCTGAAAATTAATAAAACATAATAAATAGCTCAAATTCTTAAATTCACCTCCCCTTTGACATTTCCCCCCTTTGCTAAATGTAGTTAGAATTTTAATGCTAAACTCAGTGCTACCAATGCTTTTTGCTGTTCTCTAAATGAAGATACTTTTTTTTATGAATGAAAAAGCGCGGCTACAAGAAATAAATAATTTTGCTAAAAATGTCCCTAAAATTTGTATAAAGCTTTGCGCCACCGGCATTTTCGGTTGCCGTATTTGTATTTGCTCCATATGATGTGAAAGTTCGAGGTTTAAAATCGATTTAAATCTTTTTTTTAACCCCTAGCTTTAATTTAAATTTCAATGAACAAAGCTGATTTAGTAAATCTTGTAGCAGCTCGTACAGAGCTCACAAAAACGGATGTTTCTTTAGTTGTTGATGCAGCTATTGAAACTATTGTTGATTCAGTAGTGGAAGGCAAAAAAGTCTCTTTACTAGGATTTGGTTCTTTTGAACCAAGAGATCGTTCTGCAAGACAGGGATTAAACCCTAAGACAGGCGAAAAAATAGCAATACCCGCTAAAAGAGTTCCAACATTTTCTGCAGGTAAACTTTTTAAGGATAGAGTTCAAGGGTAATTTTTTTAATCTATTTCTTCCTTTAATAACTAGGTGCTCTTTCAGGGCATCTTTTTTTTTAAATCGCAAAAATATGCAATTAGCTCAATGCTCATCACTCTTAACGAGGCATCCAAAATTTTGAAAATCTTAAGAAGTAATGAAATGTTTAACTACTTTATTCCTGAAATTTTTGTTGTTATCTAATTTTGTTATGGCTGAAACAATACCAACAAAATCCAAGATTTTAAAGGGAGCAGGTTATTGTATTAAAGATTCTCAAGCCCAAGTTTGCAAAGAGTTAATTTCTGAAATAGAAAAACTTCAATTAATTGTATTTGACCAAAATAGATTCAAATGTCAATCAAGTTTATTGGGGATGCAGTCGGCAATTATAGAAGCTTATTTTTTAAAAAATTTCTCAAATGAAAGAATTTCATTTACGATCCCTTATGTGATTAAAAATTGTTAATTATTAAAAAATTTTATTTTTTTGGAATATGATAAATTTGTTATTTAATTTTTAATGGTAAAAGGTTTTTCTGATAATGAAGTTAAGAATAATACTCAAAATACTCAAATAAAAGAAAAAAAAGGCTTAGCTGGTTTTTTTAAAGGTAAGAAATTTACTTACACTTTGCCAGGCAAAAAACAAATAAATATTTTTGGATCAATAGTAATAGGCTTAAATATCATTTTAGTATTGCTAGTCATCCTGTATTTAAAGAATCAAGAATTCCATGACTTTGTATTTAATGTTGGACGTTAGCTATATTTTTAGATCGAAAGATTTTATTAGATGATATATTTAAATTTTAGAATATCTTATGAAGGTAGTTAGTTTAGTTTATCAAATATTTTTTTTATTGATAACTGTTCTTTTTTTGATATATTTTCTAACTGGTTATGACTCCGCTTTTGAGGCAGACCAAAATTGTCATTCATATCTTTCAAGTTACGATAACCCATCTGGAAATTATGGTTGTGATCATGATACTGAGACACATCAGTGGATACTTTACGAGTCCAATGAAAGTAAAGAACCAGCAAAAATTATTAAGAAATTTAGGTACAAGTTTTTATAAATCAATTTTCTTATAAAAAAACTTTGCACTTATTATTGATATTATCGCTGTAATTGCGAAAGTAAGATACTGATATATGCTTCCTTCTAAGTAAATTTTATTTTTATAAAGAGGATAATCAATGAAAGAGCCTAATGTTCCCCAAATTATTACCCACACAGATATGTATAGGATTGCTTTTATTGGATTAGATTTTTTTTCTTCCATTTTTAATTGATACCAAAAATTGAAGAAGTGACTGGTCTGCCGCTAAAAACTAACTCGGTTAATATGAGCATTAAGAATCCGATCATTGCTGCTCTACCATTTACAAGCTCAGCACTGCTATTGAATCCAAAAACATTATTAACTTCATCACCCTGATTGTCTACCCATTTTGAGTATTCATTATCAGTTGATGATGTATTAGTAAGATCATCATTTTGATTTTCTATTTGAGAGCCGTTTTCTTGCATTGGTTTTAAATTTATTCTAATAATTTTTAAACTAATTTATTATCAAATTAAACTAGATATTATAAAAAAAATTAAGGCAAAAATTATTATCCACAAAAATTGTAATCTCGTAATTAATTGACAAATTAATTTGATTTTTTCTTCAGTGCAATTATCTCCAGTCTCATTAATTATTGGCTTTTCAATAATTTCATTTTTATATTTACTTTTACCTCCCAATTTAATACCGGAAATATAGGCAAATATAGCTTCTGAAATCCCTGCATTAGGCGAATCATATTTTTTACCATCAAGATAACTTTTTTTTATGATTGATCCATACTCATTAACTTTGGAGCTAACTAAAGGTAACGTGATTAAAACTAATCTTGAAGGAACAAATGTAAAAATATCTTCTATTTTTGCACTGAAAAAACCCAAATATCTAAAATAATCATATTTGTAACCTATCATTGAATCTAAAGTGCTTATGGCTTTATAAGAAAAACCAAGTGACAAAGGTCCTGGTAGAAAAATTGAATACTTCATAAAAATAATTCCAATAAAAATCCAAAATAATGGTCCAAATATTCCATCAACAGAATTTTCAGTAAGGCTTTCGGTACTTGATCTCAAGAGATGTTTTATAGAAGATGACCTTACATCCCTACTTACTATTCTTTGTACCTTCTCTATAATTATTTTCTTATTTTGGTTATTAATTTCTTTGCGTTCTATTAGCCCTGCAATCTCTTTCACACTTGAAATAAGTCCCTTAGTCGCAATACAACTTGAAAGCCCAAAAAAAATTAACAATCCAACAAAAAAATGATTTCTCGATTGCACATAACTCAGTTCTATCAATTTCCCTAAACCAAAACTCATTCCAATAGTCGATATAGCTACGAAGAAACCACCCCAAAACAATATATTTTTATTTTCTCCAAAATTATCTATTAGGTAATCAGATGTTTTTTTTATGTAAACGCCAATTACTTGAACAGGGTGTATTAAGAATCTTGGATCGCCAATCAATAAATCAAAACCAATTGATCCAAGAAATAGTAAGAATAAATTTATTTCAGCCAACTGAACATCGAGCGCAGACCTTTACCCACTTTCTCAATTTCATGTTTTGAGTTCTCTTCTCTTAATTTTGTCATTAAGGGTTTGTTTTTATCGCATTCTTCCACAAAATTATTAGCAAAAGTTCCATCTTGAATATCCTTTAGAATTTTCTGCATTTCTTTCTTTGTGTCACTATTAATAAGTCTTTTACCACTTACGTAATCTCCATATTCTGCAGTATTTGAAATGGAATCTCTCATTTGAGATAAGCCTCCCTTCACCATTAAATCAACAATAAGTTTAACTTCATGTAAGCATTCGAAGTAAGCAAGTTCCGGCTGATAGCCTGCCTCAACAAGAGTTTCGAAACCTGATTTGACGAGTTCTGATAATCCTCCGCACAAAACCGCTTGTTCTCCAAACAAATCAGTTTCTGTTTCTTCTTTGAAGTTTGTTTCAAGAATCCCAGCTCTCGTTCCGCCAATCCCTTTGGCGTAAGCCATCGCCAATGATCTTGCATTTCCGGAAGAATCCTGTTCTACTGCAAACAACGCTGGAACTCCTTGACCATTCTGATATTCCCAACGAACAGTGTGTCCAGGACCTTTTGGGGCAATCATGACAACATCCACAAAACTAGGAGGTTTGATAAGTCCGAATCTTATATTGAAGCCATGAGCAAAACTTAATATCTTTCCTTCTTTTAAGTTTGGTTCTATTTCTTTAAGGTAAACATCTTTCTGAAACTCATCTGGGAGGAGAATCATAATCCAGTCTGCTTTTTCGCAAGCTTCAGAAACGCTAAAGACTTTTAGACCATCGCTAATAGCTTTGCTTTCAGATTTGCTTCCTTTATATAATCCAACAATTACATCCATACCGCTATCTTTAAGATTTAGGGCATGCGCGTGACCTTGTGATCCATATCCAATAATCGCGATTGTTTTATTATTTAAAAGACTTAGATCTGCATCTGCGTCGTAAAAGAGTTGAGTCATTAGTTGTGCTTCTTTGCTTTTGATAGTTATTATTTTAGACATTAAGGTGGTAATAAACCAAAAAAATTATTAATTTAAAAAATTAAAATAAAAAAATTAATTTAGAAAGTTTAAGACTGATTTGCTTCGCTTGGATGTGTAATCACTCTATCAATTAATCCATAATTTTTTGCTTCTTCCGCACTTAGAAAATAATCTCTATCAGTGTCTTTTTCAATTTTCTCAAATGATTGGCCTGTCATATCTGCCATAGACATGTTTAACATATCTTTAATTCTTAAAATTTCCTTAGCTTCTATTTCAATATCACTTGCTTGGCGTTGAGATGTCCCTCCTAAGGGTTGATGAATCATTATTCTGCTGTGGGGCAAAGCAACCCTTTTACCTTTTGTACCAGCGGCCAATAGGAACGCTCCCATGGAGGCTGCAAGGCCTACGCATATGGTCACTACATCACTTTTTACATATTTAATAGTGTCATAAATTGCCAAGCCAGCTGTTACTGATCCTCCTGGGCTATTTATATACAGATATATAGGTTTGGAATTATCATCAGAATCTAAATAAAGCATTTGTGCAACAAGGCTATTAGCAATACCATCATTCACTTCTTGCCCAAGAAAAAGAATTCTTTCAACACCTAATCTTGTGTATATGTCGACCCACCTTTCGTATTGACTTCCTGGAAGTCTGTAAGGCACGCTTGGAGTTCCTATTGGCATGATTTTAAAATAGTGTAGTGAGTGTTAAATTTTATTTGGTAAATCTTTTTGGCTTGTGAGTATTCTATCAATAACTCCATAATCTAGGGCTTCTTGTGGGTTGAGATAACTCATCCTGTCAGAGTCTTTTGAGAGTTCTTCGATGGTCTTCCCAGTATTACGAGATAAAATCTCCAGCATTGATTTTTTATTTTTCAAAACTTCTTCAGCTCTTATTTGGATATCGGTTGCTTGACCTCTTGCTCCGCTTATAGGTTGATGCAAAACAATAGAAGCATGTGGAAGAGCGGCTCTTTGTCCCTTAGTTCCAGATGAAAGAATAACTGCAGCAGTCCCCATTGCTTGTCCGATACATATCGTGTGTACTGGAGGCTTAATATAGCTAATTGTATCGCAGATAGCAAAAGCTTCTGTTTCAAAACCTACTGCGTCACCGGTGTACCAACTTGTCCCAGTTGAATTGATATAGAAATAGATTGGTTTTTCCGGATCCTCAAACTCTAAATAAAGAAGTTGAGCAATGATTAGCTCAGTAACATCCATTCCTAGTTGTCTTTTCGCATCATCATCTGAAAATAATGGTAAACCAAGATAAACTATCCTCTCTTTAAGTAAAAGAGAGGGGAGATCTGGGGGCGGGGTCCTCATAACGGTGTTTTCGCCGTAATAAGGAGCAGATACAGTCATTTGTATCACAAAATTAAGATTGAACTGATTCTAGCTAGATTTAGCCCTGTGTCGCTGGTGATTTAAAAGATTTGTTTGACTCAGGATTATTTATTAGTTTTCCGAAGACCATTCTTCCAGTCGGAGTTTGTAATGCTCCTGTGATGACAATATCTAATCTGCTTCCAACAAAATTCTTTGCCTCATCAATAACAACCATTGTGCCATCATCTAAATATCCAATACCTTGCATTTTTTCTTTGCCTTCTCTCACGATTTTTATATTAAGTGATTCTCCTGGTTGTACTTCTGGCCTTAAAGCAATAACCAAATCACTCAAATTCATAACTTTTAATTCTTTAACTTCAGCGATTTGAGAAAGATTATAATCAGCCGTAATTAAAGTTCCTGTCATATCCTCAGTAATTTTAAGGAGTTTTTCATCTACCCCATTACCTTCATACTTTGTTGGGTTTATTACAAGTCTTCTCCCATATAAATCTCTTAATTCTTTTAATAACTTGAGACCTCTTCTGCCTTTCGACCTTTTTTCATTACTGCTAGAGTCAGCTAAAGTTTGTAATTCATCAATTACACTTTGAGCAACAATTAATTGCCCTTCCAATAAGCCGCAACTTAATAGACCATTGATTCTTCCATCAATAATTACGCTAGTATCTAGAATTTTTGGACTTGCAGCAGGGAGAATTCCTTCATTGACTAGATATGCATCAGTGTTATTTGGATTGAATAATCTCAATAATGTCCTTCCATGGGTATCTGCCAACTTATAACCAAGCACACCAAAGAAAATGTTGCTTAATATTGCTGCTAATGGTTTTGCGAAAAAAACCTCTCTAGGGAAGGGAATTAATAGTATTGGCGCTAGTAGGAGATTCGCAACAAGTAATCCTAAAATTAATCCAACAGACCTACTTATTAGTAAGTCCGTAGGCATTGTTCTTATTTGATCAAGAAAAGTCTTTCTAAGTTGAAGGAATACAAAACCAGCTGCTAATCCTACAAAAAACCCAATTATTGCTAAAACAATTCTAAAACCTTCTACATTCGATACCTGTTTGAGTATGTCTACAGGCAATAAATCAACACCAAGCCACCCTGAAGCAGCCCCAGACAATACAAATAAAATTAATACTAAGATATCTGTCATATCTATAATCTACTAGGATTTATTAATTAGGTAAATAAGGATTTTATTTTTTTCGATCCTTAATACTTTTTTGGAGCTTAAAAATGAATTTAGATTATGAATAAGTTTCCAAGAAGTGCTTATGTGCACATTCCTTTTTGCCACAGAAGGTGTTTTTATTGTGATTTTGCAGTTATTCCACTAGGAAACGAAGTTGAAACTTTAAAAGGTTATGGAAGCAAAACTGTTCAGGAGTATTTGCAATTTTTATATAAAGAAATATTGTCAATTAAGCATAAATCACCTCTATCGACAATTTATATAGGAGGTGGTACACCTTCAATTTTAGATCCTGCCCAAATCAAAGAATTAGTTGATCTTTTTAAAGAAAATTATGGAATTGACTATGGTGCTGAAATCACTATGGAGGTTGATCCAGCAAGTTTCACTCAAGATGATCTTTTTGGATTCATAAATGCTGGGATAAATAGATTTAGTCTTGGAGTACAAAGTTTTAATAATCAGATACTTCAAAAGTCGGGAAGGCGTCATTTGAAAGAAGATGCAGAGAAATCTTGTTTATGGTTGAAGAGAGAATATGATTCTGGGTTAATAAAAAGCTGGAGTTTAGACTTAATTCAAAACTTGCCACTAAGTGGATTTAAAGAATGGCAAGATGACTTAAAAAAAGCAATTTCATTTTCACCACCTCATCTATCTATTTACGATTTAAATATTGAACATGGCACTGTTTTTAAAAAATTAATTAATTTAGGTAAATTAAAACTCCCAAGTGATGAAGAAGCTTTTAGAAATAGTGAATCAACCCATTTAATTTTAAAAAACTCAGGGTATTCAAGATATGAAATCTCAAACTATTGCCTTCCGCGACATCAGTCGAGACATAATAGAGTTTATTGGAGGGGTTTAGGTTGGTGGAGTTTTGGTCAAGGTTCTACTAGTTCACCTTGGGGGGAAAAGTTTACTCGACCAAGAGTTAGTAAAGAATACAAAGAATGGGTAACTAGACAAGACGAATTCAATTTAGATTCATCCCTAACTAATAAGGAGTTTGTTTATAAAGAACTTGATGAGAAAATAATGTTGGGATTAAGACTTAAAGAGGGTGTAGATATCAAAGAAGTGTTTAAAGAACAAAACTGGGAAAACAAAAAATTTGAAAGCAACTTCAGTAAATTGGTTGAAGAATGGGAAAGATTTCTTGAAAGTGGACTACTATTAAGAAAGGGGAATAGATTCTTTTTAAGTGAGCCTGATGGCATGGAACTTAGCAATCAAGTTCTTGTTTCTATGTTTAAGTGGTGGGATAAGATCAACTAAGTCTTTCAGAGTCTACCCATTCTTTTAATTTATCTTTAAATAATTTCTTTCCTAGGATAATTGGTTGGCAAAATGGGGGTTGATCATCATTGAGTCCTAACAAATCTGCAGTTACTCTTACTTGCCCATCGCAATAATTACCTGCGCCTATTCCTATTGTGGGAATCGTTAAAGAATTTTGTAATTCTTTAGCAAGCAAATCAGGAATATGTTCAAGAACTATTGAAAAACATCCTAATTCTTCAAGAATTGAAGCCTCTTTTTTAATTTTTTCTTGGCTTGCTAGGCTTTCGCCTTGTTTTCTTAATCCAATATTTAGATAGCTTTGTGGTGTAAGACCTATATGACCCATAACAGGGATTCCCATTCTTATTAATCTAGAAATAACTTTTTGTATTTCTGGTTCAGCTCCTTCCACTTTTACAGCTTTTGCATAAGTGCTCTGAATTATTCTCCCTGCATACTCAACAGCTTTATCCTCACCACATTGGTAAGTCAGAAAAGGCATATCTGAAACAACTAGAGGTTGTTCCTCAATTTTTTTCTTAAATCCTCTTGAAACAGCATTAGTATGATAAATTATATTTTCTAAAGTTATTGGCAGTGTCGATTTGTATCCTAAGCAGACCATTGCTAATGAATCTCCTACTAGTACGAGATCAACATTTGCTTGTTCTGCAATAGATCCTGATATGGAGTCCCAAGCAGTTAGTGCAATGATTTTGCGAGATTTTTTTTTATAATTAACTAGGTCTGAAGGTAACATAATAAATTTATGTATCTTTTTTAATCAAGAATTGCTAGTATGTTTTTGACTCGGCCTTTCGCGGTTTTAACGCCTAAACCTGGTCAGGACCGGAAGGTAGCAGCCACAAGGGATGCTTGAGGCAGGCGAGATAACCGAGTCACTCTATTTTACCGTTTAACCTATATCTTTTTTATTTTGCCTTAATCTCAAAAACTCAGGAATACTGGCTCCTGATTCTTTATTGTCGGAATAATTATATAAGGGTTGATTAGATAATCTGTTTTTTATTCTTTGCTGGTTTATTGGTTGGGTTGTTTCAAATCCTGTAGCAATTACAGTTACTTGTATCTCTCCTTCCATTGCCTCATCGACCACAGCACCAACAATAATATTTGCTTCTTGATCAACAACATCATAAATAATTTCAGATGCTGAGGTCATGTCTTCTAAAGTCATGTCTTTGCCACCAGTAATATTTATAACGCAGCCTTTAGCTCCATCAATTCTAGCTGCTTCTAATAAAGGACTATTCATTGCTGCCTGTGCTGCCTCTAGAGCTCTAGATCTTCCTGAACCTATACCTATTCCGAGAAGAGCAGTGCCAGCTTCCGTCATAACTGATCTTACGTCTGCAAAATCAACATTAACTAATCCTGGGCAAGTAATTATGTCACTAATACCTTTGACACCCATCCTTAGAACATCATCAGCATTCCTAAATGCTTCTTGAAGAGGAGCTCCTGCGATAACGTCTTTTAATCGGTCATTTGGAATAACTATCAGGGTATCAACGTTTTCAGCTAGTCTTGCGATCCCCTCCTCTGCTTGACGCATTCTTCTTTTCCCTTCAAAAGAAAATGGTTTGGTTACTATACCTACTGTTAAAGCCCCACTTTGTTTGGCTACTTCTGCGACAACTGGTGCCGCTCCAGTACCAGTTCCTCCGCCCATTCCAGCGGCTATAAAAACTAGATCAGATCCCTCTAAAGCTTGTTGAAGCTCTTCTTTGGATTCTTCGGCTGCTTTTTGCCCAATACTTGGATTCCCACCAGCACCTAAACCTCTAGTGAGGTTTTGTCCAAGTTGCACTCTACTCTCTGCAGAAGATTGTAGTAGGGCTTGTGCATCGGTATTAAGGACTCTAAATGAAACACCATCTAAATCACTATTTATCATTCTATTGACTGCATTACTGCCACCACCACCTACACCAATAACTTCAATTTTAGCGGTTTGGCTTGGAAGGATTTCTCTCGATTGATCAAAGTTTGGATTGTTACCGAAGCTCATCTCTTAATAGGAATCTAATACTAGTATTGGGTGCATTATGAACTTACTGAGCTCATCTGTAGGAATTTGTTGAGGAAAATCCCAAAAATATTTATTTATTAAATATTTTGTTTGAATGCAAAACCCATATCAACACTACAATAATTAAAAAAGATTACTCAAAATCCTTTTTCAAATATTAGGGTTTGAACACTTTTATTTTTGGTTTATCTGGATAAGTAAGATCAATATTATCTATTTTTTTTGAAAAGCTATTTTTCTTAAATTCATTTTTAAGATTATTGATTTTTTGAAATTGATAGTTGATTAAATTTGGCTTAAATCCTAAGAATATTGTTTTTAAATCTTTTTCCTCTACAGTTAGAAACCCATCGGATGAAAAAGTTATTTTAACTATCTCTAATTCATAATTTTCTACAGCGATAAAAATTTCAGATAATATTTTTTTAAATTTTTCTTTCCACCCAAAAACTTGTATGGTTAATTTTTTTAAATTTTTTTCATCCACATTTTGTTTATTTATAAAAATTCCATCTTTATCAATGAAGCCTAATATTGTTTCATCGTTGAATATTCTCTCACCGTAAGCTATTGGAATTCTTGAAATAATATGAACTTTCAAACCAAAAGGAAATAATTCTCTGTTTACCGATACATTCTTGAGAGATAAATTTTGTTTTAACTCTTTTTCTAACAAATTAGTTTCAACAAAAATTAATCGGATCGGAAAATTTAAAGACGAATTTTTTATCACATCATTTTGCGAAAATAATTCACTACCAGATATTCTAATGTCATTTCTATTTACTTTTTTGAAAGTTTTGATGCTTAATAAGCTTGTTAAAAATAAAAATGAAATTAGAAAAAAAAAGCTTCTATTTCTTATTCTTTTTTGGTTTTTCACAAATCACATCGAGCTTTTTCCATCAGTTGGTCCATCCATTCTCTAGCTTGCTCTGCATCTGAAAATGGTACATCCATTTCTTTACCATCCCCTACTAATCTCAACCTGCACTTACCTTGAGATTCACTTGTTAGAGGAGCTTCTCCTGAAGTTAGTGCCATTAATTCAACTAATTCCAGTTTCTTGATTATAAAACAATCTTTTTCTTCAAATTTACCAGCTTCAAATGCACTCCACTTTAACTCCCCATCTTTTAAAGACGCTGCACCTGAACTATCTAACTTGCACAGTTCAGAATCACTCGCCCAACTTCTAAAAAGATTTTGCCTTCTTCTTTCTAACCATCCAAGTGCAGTTAATAGAATGAAGATTAAAAGTAATGGTAACCAAAGTAGTCCATGCAACATTTGATTTAAATTACAAATCTAAAGATATATCTACCAGTTTAGCCACAAGTTTTTCAATTTTTAAACCTGAAGCTTCCCAAAGCATTGGAAACATACTGTTTTTTGTAAAACCAGGAATTGTATTTATTTCATTTAGCAAAATTTTATTTGAAGATTTTTCTAAAAAGAAATCTACTCTTGCAAAACCAAAAATATTTAGTGCTTTACAACTTTTAATAGCAATTTCTTTAATTTCTTTTGTGATTTTAGAATCTATTTCGGCTGGGATGATTATTTTATTATTTGAGTGATATTTTGAATCGTAATCATACCAATCACTTTCGTAATTTACCTCACCTATCTCAGAGGTTAAGAGTTTTGAATTTCCAATTATTCCGCATTCAATCTCCCTTACCTCTAAACCTTCCTCTATTAAGATTCTTGGATCTATTCCCCGAGCCTTTTCTAATGCTTGTAATATTTCTGATTCATTTTTGACTTTGGAGATACCAAGAGATGATCCAGAGTTAGATGGTTTAACAAAAACAGGAAATTTTAATTTTTTTAAAATTTCATTAATTATTTTATTTTTTACTTGCTTATCGTTTAGATCTACATTTTGAAAAACTAGATAATTAACTTGTGGAAGTTTAAGATTTGAGAAAATTGTTTTCATCAATATTTTATCCATTCCAAGTGCAGAGCCAATAATTCCACACCCGACTAAAGGTTTTTTTGTAAATCTAAGTAAGCCATGTATTGATCCGTCTTCACCATTAAATCCATGTAAAAGAGGAAACCAAACATCAACATTTTGAAATTCAATTCCGTCAAGGAAGTTAATTTTTTTTGGATCTAAAATTTCTTGTTTATTTGTTTTATTGTTTTCAATTCCACCAGTTAGGATTTTTTCTGAAATATCACTATCAAGCCAATCTCCATATTTGTTTATGTAAAAAGCTTTAACTGTAAAGCGTTCTTTATTTATTTGTGCATTAAATGCTTGAAAAACTGTTTTTGCAGAGGATATTGATACTTCATGTTCATTGGAATTCCCACCAAATATTAACCCAATACATTTTTTCTTTCCCCCGGTCATTAAAAAAAAAATTTTATAAAGAAAGTTCTCCTGTTAAAGAAAAAGGTCTTGCTTCATTTATTTTTACATTTATCTCATCTCCCAACGAAAAATTAAAGTTAATATTTTTGGGAATTTCTACGAAAGTTAATCTATTTGTTCTAGTTCTACCCATGATTTGAGAGGAATTTTTTGGATTTAAACCCTCAATTAAAACGCTTTTGATATTATTGATATATCTTTGATTTCTATGCCTAGCAGTTTTCTCGACCAAATCATTGATTTCCTGTAATCTAGCTTTTTTTACCTCTTCCGAAAGTTGATTAGCCCAAACTGCTGCAGGCGTATTTGGTCTTGGAGAGTATGCTGCTGTATTCACCTGATCAAAGCCAATTTCTGATATTAGCTTTAATGTATCTTGATATTGTTGTTCGGTTTCTCCTGGGAAAGCAACTATAGCGTCAGCTGTGATTGATGCATCTGGCATTAATGACCTTATGTTCTCGATAATATTTTTATACTTTTTAATAGAATATCCTCTGGACATTTGTTTTAAAATTTCATCATTTCCACTTTGGAAGGGGATATGGAAATGTTCACAAACTTTATCAAGTTCATAACAAGCTTGAATCAACCTTTTTGAAAAATATCTTGGATGACTAGTAGCAAATCTTATTCTGCGAATTCCTTTAACATCATGAATATAATACAAAAGATCAGTTAGGGTATTCTCTTTTCTCCCCTCTTTTGTAGTTCCTGGAAGGTCTCTACCATAAGCATCAATGTTCTGACCCAAAAGAGTAATTTCTTTAAAATTATCATCAGCTAATTTTTGGATCTCATTTTTTATCGCATTTGGATATCTTGATTGCTCTTTTCCTCTGACAGAGGGGACTACACAATATGAACATCTTTCATTACATCCATAGATGATATTAACCCAGCCACAAATAGAGCTTTCTCTTCTGGCACTTGTTATATCTTCAGAAATGAAGGTTTCTTCTGTAGCAGCAACTTGATTTCCTAAATCAACTTTCCCCAGAAGATTCTCAAGATTATTTACGTGTTGAGGCCCCATAACAAGATCAAGTTCTGGAACTCTTCTTAATAAGGATTCTCCCTCTTGCTGAGCAAGACAACCTGCAACAACAAGTTTTAAGTTAGGTGTTTTGTGCTTTCTTTTTGCTTGCCTTCCTAGAAAACTATAAACTTTTTGCTCCGCATTATCTCTTATGGTGCATGTATTGTACAAGACCAAATCGGCATTTAATTCATTATCCGCTCTGGTATATCCCATCTTCTCTAATGTCCCAGCCATTCTCTCAGAATCAGCCTTGTTCATTTGGCATCCAAATGTGGTTATCCAATAACTGCCATTAGTTGAATTGTTTTGAGATTTTTTTTCGTCTGATTTTGTTTTTGTTAGCACTTTGCTAGGAATTTTTTATGATTCTTTAATTCAAAATTACAAGTTAAATAATTTTGCTGCAATATTTTTGAGGGCGAGCGAGGGGATTCGAACCCCCGAATAGCGGCGCCACAAGCCGCTGCCTTAACCACTTGGCGACGCCCGCCTCACATTTATAAATTTAACAACTCAAGGGTAATTTTTCATAGTTATTTTGATCTTTTAGCGAAATTTGAATTATTTTCTAATTCAGTAAAGTTTTCTTATGATTTAAAATAAAAAAAAAATTTAGAAATTTGAGTAATTCCGGCACAGCTGAGGTTCTTATTCCCAGAAGCCTTTGTTTAATAGAAGATATAGATAACCTCATAATCGATGTAGAGGATTTATGTTCAGTTTCCATTAGTTGGGAGGATGGATTTGTTACTGAGTTAAAGCCTTTAAAAAATAAAATTACAAAACCAAAAAATATTTTATTCCCAAGATTTGTTGAAACGCATTCGCATTTTGATAAATCTTTTACATGGGCAGACTTCCCTAATCTGGAATCAAATTATGGAGGAGCATTATCAGTAAATCTTGAAGAACATAAAACTAGAACTACAGATAAGGTACTTGAAAGAGTTGAGAAATCATTAAAACTTGCCATACAAAATGGATACCGAGCAATTAGAAGTCATATTGATACATATAAAGGTCAATCTATTGATATTTGGATTGAACTTTTTAAATTACAAAAAAAATTTTCATCTGAGTTAATTTTACAATACGTTGCTCTAGCTCCATTGGAATTCTGGGATACAACTGAAGGAGAAGATTTGGCAAAAATATTTTCCTCTGATGGAGGCATTTTAGGAGGTGTTATTGTACCCCCTTTCAATAAAAAAAATACAAGCAAATTTCTAGCAAAGATGCTTTTTCTTGCGAGTAAATATAAATTAGAAATTGATTTGCATATAGATGAATCAATTATTGAACCTGGAGCGGGAATAAAAGTTTTATTAGAAACAATCGAAAATTTAAAAATTAATAGTATTCCGATCACTTGTAGTCATTTGAGTAGTCTTATTTCTTTAAGTAATAGAGAGATTTTAAATTTAGGAGAAAAAATGGCTGAGAGAAATATTAGGGTTATTGCCTTACCCTTAACAAATTTTTGGCTGCTCAATCGAAGTAATACAACTACTTCATTGAAAAGACCAGTTGCTCCAATAAAGCAATTACAAAAATCACATGTGGATGTATCTCTTGGTAGTGATAACGTTCAAGACCCTTGGTACCCATTTGGTAATTTTGACCCTTTTTATATGTTGTCTTGCTCGATACCTATGCTTCAACTAAATCCCTGGGAGAGAATGACTTTATCTTCTATTTTTTTAGCTCCAAGCAGATTATTAAATTTAAAATGGGATGGTTTAATTAAAAAGGGTTGCCCTGCTGACTTTGTGATTTTAGAAGCACAAAGATGGGCAGATGTTTTTTCTACTAATTTAAGGAGAAAAGTATATGTCAAAGGCGATTTATATTGCTAATCGACTAGTTTAGATATAAAACTCAAGAAATTTTATTAATGACATCTAATACTCTTCAATTTTTAGACAAATTTAGGGAAATCAAAAACTTAGAGATTATTGAAAGCCAATCCGATGTAAAAAGACTTTCAAAAGATTTCTATAACTACTCTCCAATCCTTACTGAAAAATTAGACGAATGTATTGCTGACTTGGTGGTAAGACCTAGTGATCACAAAGCGGTAAGGGAAGTAGCAGAAATTTGTTGGGAATTTTCTATCCCAATTACTTTAAGGGGTTCAGGTACAGGTAATTATGGACAAGCTGTCCCATTGTTTAAAGGAGTTGTAATGCAGATGAGTCACTTTAATAAGTTAGAAGAATTTGATCCAGATACAGGTTTTGTAAAAGTACAGTCTGGATGTGTTATGGGAGATTTGAATAAACAATTAGAGAAATATGGAAGGGAACTTAGGTTGCTACCTAGTACTTGGAAAACTGCAACAATTGGAGGTTTTATTGCAGGTGGATCAGGAGGTATTGGGTCTATTAGGTGGGGATTTTTAAGAGATCCAGGAAATCTTATTGGTTTAGAGGCAGTAACAATGAATGAAAAACCTAAATTATTAAAATTTGATGCTGAAGAATCCGAACCTTTAAATCATGCTTATGGGACTAATGGAATAATTACTTCTTTATTACTTGCTACTGATATCAAACGTAAGTGGTATTCAATAGTTATCGACTGTATTGAATTTCAAAAAACAATAGAAATATTGAAAACGCTCACGAGCGCAGCAATTGATCTGAAATTAGGAGCAATTCTTGAAGAAGAAATTGTAGATCAAATGCCAAAATGGTTTAAAAGTAAATCTAGAAGTCACAAGATATTAATTCAATCTACTCTTGGAGGAATAAAAACCATTGAGCTAATTTGTAAAAAATTTCAGGTCGAATCTACCCTACTTGGGGAAGAAGAAAAGCTCGTCAATGGAATTTCTGAAGTCGTATGGAATCATACAACTCTTCATATGAGGTCTAGGGATAAAAATTGGACGTATTTACAGATGCTTTTGCCGCTTAATAATGAACTAGGATTAATTAATTTTTTGAGAAAAAAATGGGGTAAAAAAGTTCTTTGGCATTTAGAGGCAGTTTCTCAACAAGGATCACCGCGATTAGCGGCTTTGCCTGTATTAAAGTGGAATGGGGCAGAAGAACTAAATGAAATAATGGAAGATTGCAAGAAACTTGGTGCGTTTATTTTTAATCCTCATGTTTTAACAGTTGAAGGAGGAGGTCTCGGAGTGGTGGATGCAGATCAAGTAAAAGCGAAATTAAGATTTGATCCCAAAGGGCTATTAAATCCAGGAAAATTGGAAGGTTGGGAAGTAAAAGAACAATTTAAAATTTAACATTTCTGTTTTTTCGCAAATTTAATAAATTCAGCAACTAAAAAAATAGAACCTGTTAGAACAGGATGATTAGGTGGCCATTTTTCCAGGGAAAATAAATACTCAATGGCAAGTTCAAATGTTTTAAATTCAATTATTTTTTGAAAGTCAATTTCTTTAATCTGAGAGAGATCATTTAATTCCCAACTAGGTTGGTTTGGAACTGGCACAAGTAATAAGCAATCATTTTTCTTTAGAAGTGTTTTTAATATTGCGTAAATATCTTTTTGTCTTTGGACACCTAAAATCCAATAAATTCCTTTATCTTCATTCTCCCAATTGCTTCGCTCATTAGAGAGTGCTTTTGCAGCAGGATAATTATGCGCACAATCTACAAGAATTTCTTTGTTGCAATAATTTATTATTTCTAGCCTCCCGTTCCAAGTTGTCTTTTTAAGACCTTCAGATATGTGTTTTTCTTTTATATTAAATCCTAAATTATTCAGTGCTTCGATTGATCCAACAGCTACTGAAGCATTTTGCTTTTGAAAAATTCCTTTTAATCCAAGCTCATAGCTGTTTGAAATTGAATCTTTCCAAATAATTTCTGCTCCTACCTCTTTAACTTTTTTGGTTATTAAATTTTCAACCTGACTATTTTGATTGCATGAGATGACAATTGAGTTTTTTTCAATAACTGCTAATTTTTCTTCGGCAATTTTTTCAATCGTATCTCCAAGAAATTCTTTATGGTCTAAGCCAATATTCCCAATAGCAATGATTGGTCTAGATTTATGGGCTGTTGTCGCGTCTAATCTTCCCCCTAAGCCAGCTTCAAGAATGAGTAATTCAACTTTTTGATGGTCAAAAAAATTTAGTGCGCAGCAAATGATTTTTTCAAAAGGAGTTAATTCAAATGTTGAAAAATTTTTTTCTATTAATCTATAGATTTTTTCAAAATCAGTTTTATTAATATTTTTTTTATTAACTCTAATCCTCTCGCATACATCCAAAAGATGAGGAGATGTAGTTACACCGAAACTTCTTTTAGCTTCAAAAAGTATACTTTCTAAATATGCCGCGATTGATCCTTTCCCATTGGTTCCAATAATCTGTATCGCAGGGATATTCTTGCAAGGATTACCAAGTTCTTGAAGTGCTTTTTTAATTCTTGATAAACCTAACTTGATATTATCCCTTTCATATTTAGGAGATAATAATTCAAAAGTTTTTAAATTTGCATTTTTCAAAATTTTAATTGCTATAACTCTTCAAAAATTGAATTTAGCTTATCCAAAAGAATATTAATTTCTCTTCGAGAAATAACTAATGGTGGGACAATCCTTACAACATTTCCTCCTGCAGGAACTACCAGTAATCCTTTATCAAAAGCTTTTAATGTAATTTTTTTTGCATCAGTATAATCATCATTGATCACAAGACCTTGTATTAAACCTAAACCTCTTTTCCCGCTAATAATATTTGGAAATTTTTTTGACAATTCTTCAAACCCAGCACTTAATTGTTCCCCTCTTAGATAAACATTATTGATAATATTTCTTCTATTTATTTCTTCTAATACAGTTAGGGCAGCTTTACAAGCGAATGGGTTCCCTCCAAAAGTGCTTGCATGATCCCCTGGAGAAAAAATGTTGGCTTTTTCGTTTACCAATAATGCTCCAATTGCATGACCTCCTCCTAATCCTTTAGCAAGGGTGAATCCATCAGGTTCAATTCCTAAATTCTCATAACCCCACATTTTCCCAGTTCGACCTACTCCACTTTGGACCTCATCTAAAATGAGAAGAGAATTATATTTATCACATATTTCTCTAAGGCTTTTAAAAAATATTTTACTTCCAGGAATTACGCCGCCTTCGCCTTGTATTGGTTCAACTAAAACGCCGGAAATTTTTTGATCATTATTTTCACACTCTTCAAATAATTTTTTTACCGAATCAAAATTATTAAATTTAAAAAATTTGAATCCTTGAATCATTGGTTCGAAACCTTTTTGATATTTTGGTTGTCCAGTGGCACTCAAGGCTGCAAGCGTCCTTCCATGGAAGCTGGATTCTGCTGCGAGAATAATTGATTCTTTACCTTTATTTGTTTTATTTCCATATTTTTTAATTAATTTAATTGCTGATTCATTTGCTTCCGCACCACTATTACAGAAAAAGACGCTTTTAGCGCAACTCATATTCGTTAAAGTTCTGCTTAATTGTTCTTGTTCTTCAATATTGTAAAGATTAGAAATGTGCTGAATTTTTTTTAGTTGAGTTGATAACCTTCTTCTTAAAACTCTGTCGCTATGTCCTAGACTACAAGTTGCTATACCTGCGACTGCATCAAGATACCTTTTACCTGTTTTGTCCCATAGCCAACAACCTTTTCCTTTTTTGAAAGATATATCGAATCGACTATAGGTATTCATTAAAGTGGGAGCGGTCGGACTTGAACCGACATACCCGAAGGTGCCGCATTTTGAGTGCGGTGCGTCTACCAATTCCACCACGCTCCCAAGGCTTTTGAAAAAATGAACTTTTTCATTATAACAAAAATCAACTTATTGACTATTGTTTTGGTCAAGGAACAGTTATCAAGATAATGTTTTTTTAATAGTTAATCTCTTCGATAAAAACATAGAATTATTTATTGCATTTGCTGACAAGAAATGAGGGAGAAAAAGAAAATTTAAACATTTTTGAAACATTTTTGTAATTAAATGCGCTTAAAATTCTTTTTTGAAAGGAGATAGCTTCACAATTAGTAATATTGTGTTATATTTGGTAAAAAACAAATGTCTAAAACTCAAGCTAAAAAATTATCTTTAAAATTTGTCCCTTATCTTTTTATTGCTGTAACTATACTTACAACATTCGGATCTAATAGCGGAACTTGGGCATGAACGAATTCAAATTTAATGGTTTAAATAAAATTTGGTCTAATCGCTTTCTAGTTTTGTTTATTTTATTTTTGGGCTGTGTATCACTAATCAATATTGCTTACGTTTGAATCAACTTTCTTAGTTTTAAAAAAATATTTGGAAAAGACTAAGCTGCTTCGAGTTTTGAAATATTCTCAGATCTTGGTTCAATTTTATATCCATTCTCCTCAACTGTATTTTTACTGATCTCTCTAATTATTTTTACACCTGAATTTTTTAGTTTTAATTCAAAATTTTCATAACCTCTATCTAGATGTTCTAATCCATAGAAATTACTACTACCTTTTGCGATGATTCCTGCGATTATTAATGCAGCTGATGACCTTAAATCTGAGCCAACTAGATTCATCCCATTAATTGTTTTAACACCTTTGATGTGAGCTACGTTTTTGTTTAGCTTTATACTGGCGCCCATTTCATTGAGTAAATAAATATGATTCATTCTGTTTTCGAAAATTGTTTCAGTTATCTTTGATTCACCATTTGCGATTGTCATTAGAGTTGTAAATGGTGCCTGCAAATCAGTAGGAAAGCCTGGGAAAGGAGCTGTTTCCATATCTACACCTTTAATCTCTTTACTCTTGATAGAAATCGAATTACCTTTAATCGTAATTTTACTCCCACTTTCTTGAAGCTTATTAGTTACAGCTTCAAGATGATGAGGGATTACTGGAGAAATTGTTATTGAAGAGGAAGTTGCAGCAGCAGCTATTAGAAAAGTTCCAGCTTCTATTCGGTCTGGGATTACTTTATGGGTACATCCGCCAAGCTTATTAACACCATCAATAATAATTGTTTCTTTACCGGCATCATAAATTTTTGCCCCCATTTTATTAAGCATTTGGCATAAATCTTGAACTTCAGGCTCTCTCGCAGCATTTTCAATAGTAGTTCTTCCTTTTGCTAAAGATGCTGCCATTATTAAAGTTTCAGTAGCACCTACACTTGGACAATTTAATTTAATATGAGTGCCATGAAGTCTATTTTTGTCCCCCCTTGTTTTTGCCTTTACAATTCCCTCTTCAATAATAATGTCTGCTCCTAGTGCGATTAATCCATTAATGTGCTCGTCTATTGGCCTTGAACCAATATTGCATCCACCTGGCAAAGGTACATGAGCTTCTCCAAATTTAGTTAATAGTGCACCTATACAAAAGAAACTAGCTCTTAATCCTTTAACAAGTTCATATGGAAGTTCTTTAATCAAAATAGTTGTTGGATCTATTTCTAGTTGGTTGTTTTTACGAACTAAATTCACTCCTAAATTTTTTAAGATATTCCCCATCTTTTCAATATCAGTGAGAAAAGGTACATTTTCAAGAATTATTTTTTCATTAGTTAGCAATGATGAGGCTAATAAAACTAAGGCGGAATTCTTCGCACCACTTATTTCAACTATTCCATTTAACTTGCCTTGGCCAAGAATCTTTAAATTTTGCGATTTAAGATATGACTTCGTTTTGCTTCCGCAAATCATTAAGATTTAATTTATTAGATTCATCATGACAAACTAATAATATTAAGTCCACCCTATGTAACGTCATGAATATTAATTAAAAGTGAAAATGTATTTTTTGATTTCTTGGGAAATAAAAATTTAATAAATAATTGATCAAAATATTTATGTAATTAAAATATAGTTGATAACAAATTTTTCAAAATACTCATAGAAAATACTTTTTTAAAAATAACTAGTAAAAACAATAATCTAGTTAAAAGATTTAGATCATTTAAAAGAGGATCATCTCCAAAAGATCAAGACTTTTTTTGTATAGAGGGTACACATCTCATTGAAGAATTGCTGAAGTCTGGAAAAAATCCCTCTAAGATTTTAGTTACCGAAAAATGGTTAAGAAAGAATCAAAATCTAAGCAAAAAATTTGATGAGTCATTAATAAATATTGTCTCAGAGGAAGTCTTGGCATCTGCGATTTCAACAATTAATCCAGATGGGATAGCAGCTTTAGTAGAGATTTCAGCAATACCTAATTATCAATTTAATAGAAAAGATGATTTTGTTCTTGTTCTCGACAGAATTCAAGATCCTGGGAATATGGGTAATCTATTTAGAACCGCTTTAGCTGCTGGTGTTAATGCAATTTTTTTAGCTGGAGGTGCGCACCCATTAGGCCAAAAGGTATTAAGAGCATCCTCAGGTGCAGTTTTTCATCTGCCATTTTTAAGATTTGATGGCATTGAAGAAGATATATTAAATTCTTTACTTAAGTCTTTGTCTGAATTATCAAATGTAGGATTTAAGATTTTCTCTACTAGTAGCCATAATGAGAGTTCAAAAAAACCTTCAAAACCTTACTGGGAAGTTGATTGGTCTAGACGTACAGCATTAATATTGGGTAATGAAGGCCAAGGTATTCATAAAAAAATTCAAGAAGCTTTTAATGAAACAATTACAATTCCGCATAGCGAGATTGTAGAATCGTTAAATGTGGCTTGTGTTGCAGTTCCGTTATTACTAGAACGAAAAAGAGTCGCATACACCTCTAAATAAATAAATAAAAAGTGACTAATTCAAGTTTTGATTTTGATTTAATCGTAATAGGAGCAGGATATGGAGGTTTTGATGCCGCTAAACATGCTGCTGGTAAGGGACTGAAAGTCGCAATAGTAGAATCTTCTGATATGGGAGGCACTTGTGTTAACAAGGGCTGTGTTCCATCTAAAGCTCTTTTGGCTGCAAGTGGAAAAGTTAGAGAAATAGCTAATTATGAACATTTAGCTAGATTTGGTATACATGCTTCACCTGTAAGGTTCGAGAGATCAAAAATTGCAGATCATGCAAATAATTTAGTTTTAAATGTTAGAGAAAATTTAACAAAAACTCTTAAAAGAAGTGGAGTTGAAATTATTTTGGGCATTGGAAGAATTGAAGGAAATCAAAAAGTAGGTGTAAGAGATAAAAACGGAATTGATAAAATTTTCACATGTAAGAATATTGTTATAGCAACAGGCTCTTCTCCTTTTGTGCCCAGTGGAATAACTTTGGATAATAGGACCGTATTTACTAGCGATGATGCGGTTAAACTTGAGTGGCTTCCAAGATGGATAGCAATTATTGGAAGCGGATATATAGGTCTAGAATTTGCTGATGTTTATACCGCGCTTGGTTGTGAAGTTACCATGATCGAGGCTTTGGAGAATATTATGCCAACATTTGATCCAGACATCACTAAAATTGCTAAGAAGAACCTTATTCAAGCAAGAGATATAGACACAAAATCAAATGTCTTTGCGACAAAAATAACACCTGGATGCCCTGTAAAAATAGAACTTACTGATGCAAAATCTAAGGCAGTTGTAGAAACTCTAGAAGTTGACGCTGTACTAGTCGCAACTGGCAGAAGTCCTAATAGTAATAACTTAAATCTTGAGTCGGTTGGTATCGAAACAGTAAAAGGTTTCATTCCTGTAGATGATCAAATGAGAGTTAAGAATGGTGATGAAATAATACCTAACATTTGGGCTGTTGGAGATGTTACGGGCAAACTAATGCTTGCCCATACAGCTGCAGCGCAGGGTACTATTGCTGTTGATAATATTTGCGGTGGTAATGTCGAAATTAATTATAAAAGTATCCCCGCAGCAACCTTTACTCACCCAGAGATAAGTTCAGTTGGTCTCTCTGAAGTTGAAGCTAAAGAGATATCCACAAAAGAAAATTTTACTTTGGGAGTTGTCAAAAGTTTCTTTAAGGCTAATTCAAAAGCATTGGCTGAATTAGAGAGTGATGGATTGCTAAAGTTGATTTTCAACAAAGATAATGGGAAAGTATTAGGAGCTCATATTTTTGGGTTACATGCAGCTGATTTAATTCAAGAAATTTCGAACGCCATTTCAAGGAACCAAGATGTAATTGAATTATCTAAAGAAGTTCATACTCATCCTACACTTAGTGAAGTAGTTGAGGTCGCATATAAACAGGCGGCTTCTCAAATAAAATAATATCTAAAATTAATGGAGATAAGACGTAGGCCACCAAATCCAACAGTAAGGGTAGAAAATTTAGAATATGCTGTACCTCATAGAGAGGCACAAGCAAAAAACATTCTGGAAGAAATTGTATGGCACAAGGATATTGAAATTAAGAATTTTAAAAAAATAGTCTCTTTAGAAGATCTCATCAAAAAGATTGAAAAACTTCCTACTCCCAAAGATTTTTACAAAAATATCTTGGAGTCAAAAATAAAACCAGGAGTTATTGCTGAAATAAAAAAAGCTAGTCCGAGTAAAGGAGTTATTAGAAAAGATTTTAACCCTGAAACCATAGCAATTTGTTATGAAGGATTAGGTGCATCATGTATCTCAGTACTTACCGATAAAAGGTTTTTTCACGGTAGTTATGAAATACTCGAAACTGTAAGGAAATCAACTAATCTCCCTCTACTCTGCAAAGATTTTATTATTTCTGCTTATCAGATTTATAAAGCAAGGGTATCTGGTGCTGATGCAATATTATTAATCGCAGCGATTTTAAGTGATGATGATTTAATTTATTTGAAGAAAATAGCTGATAATTTAAAGATGAGTGTTCTTGTTGAAGTCCATAACTCTAATGAATTAGAAAGGATTATAAAGTTAAAATCTTTTAATTTGATTGGAATAAATAATAGGGACTTAAAGACTTTTAAAACGGATTTAAAAACATCAAAAGAATTGATGCATACATATGCAGATATATTTTTAAAACAAAATATTATTCCCATAAGTGAATCTGGAATTAATTGTGCCGAAGATTTAGAATCGCTTAGATCTATTGGAATCATGGGAGTATTAATTGGTGAAACTTTTATGAGAGAAACTGATATTGAACAAACGTTCAAGAAATTATTTAACTCAATTTAATATTGACTTCAAATCGTGCTATAAAATTGAATAAACTAAGTTGTTCTGAATATATATGCAGGCTGTAATTTTAACAGGTATAGTCGCAGGATTTGTGCATGTGGTTAGTGGCGCTGATCATCTAATTGCAATGGCACCAGCATCGATTAGTAATCCTCAAAAAGCTCTTAAAAATAGTTTTTCATGGGGATTGGGACATTCTTCAGGAGTTCTCTTATTAGCTTTTCTAGCGATTTTTATTAAGGATATTACGCAATTAAACAAATTTTCTAGTATTGCCGAATTCCTAGTTGGAATTTCACTTCTAATTGTTGGAGTATTTGCTATAAAAAATTCTTTTCAATTAAGTATCCACTCGCATTCCCATAAGCATGAGAACGGAATTGCCCATCGTCACTTTCACTTTCATGTTAAGGAACAAAAAAATAATAAGAAGCACTCACATGCTTTGACTGGTTTAGGCTTGCTACACGGTATAGCTGGAGGTTCACATTTTCTTGCAGTTCTTCCTGCTTTAGCACTACCTTTAACAAGCGCTTGCTTATATTTGATTTCATATTTGATTGGTTCACTCATAAGTATGAATCTTTTTACTTGTTTAATATCTTTTACTACCTTTAAAGCAAGTCAAAAATTTATTAAAAGATTAATAGCTGTAGCAGGAGGGCTTTCCTTTTCTTTGGGATTATTTTGGATTCAAAGAAGTGCTTCTGTTTTTTTGAATTAAAAAATTTTTTAATTTAGGAATAATTAATTTAGAGGTGACAATCCCAATTATTTTTTCGTTATTAATTAATCCAAATTTATTACTATCTTCGCTAAATTCAATATTGTCGCCAATAACCCTAACATTATTTTGATTTACTGAATTTATCCTTTTTATTAGGTTTTTGTTTTTAATTGGATGATTAAAAATAACTATTTGTCGATTTTTAAGTATTGATTTATTTTTTTTATATTTTTTAAAAAATACAATGTCACCTTCTTTTAGGTAAGGAAACATAGATTCACCACTAATAATAGCGGTTTTTCTTAAACCTAAAAAAAATAAAATAAAATCAAAAAAACTTTTGAAAATAACTATGATTAACTAGCTTTTACAAAAGCGTCTGATCTTCCTTTTGAAGCCCAGAAAATATTATGAATTTTTTCTACATAATTCATGAGTTCTTCAGCTTGGGCTAAGTCAATATTAACTTTGCATGCACTGCATAATTTGGCCGCTTTCCAAATTGTTTCATGTAAGTCTGGATAAGTTTCTAGGTGAACTGGTTTAAAGTAATCTGTCCATAAAATTAGAATTTCTTTCTTGGTTTCTTTTGCTTGCTCTTCTTTAACTGCAACATATCTAGAAAATGTATTACTGTATGAAGCCCACTCTGCTGAATCAGTGCTAGAAGGAGCTTCTAATGCAATAAGTTTTTTTGTCATTGATAAAACTGCTTCAGCTGCAACTCTCGTAGATGCTGGGTCGTAAACACCACAAGGACCATCGCAGTGAGCATGGACTGGCATTGGGGATTTTTTATCTAGAAAAGAATTGATGAATTTACTTAACATTTCAAATATTTGGTGTTGTATATATATTACTTGGAGATTAACTAAATTGAAACTCTAAGATATTTTTCTTATTTAATTTAATTGACTTTTAATAATTCAACTTCAAATATTAAAGTCGCATTAGCAGGTATTACATTTCCAGCTCCTCTTGATCCGTATCCAAGTTCCGGAGGTATTGTTAATTTTCTTTTGCCTCCAACTTTCATACCTGCTACACCTTCGTCCCAACCTTTTATTACTCGTCCAGCACCCAAGGGAAAGCTGAATGGAGCTCTGCCGATACTGGTATCAAATTGTGTCCCGTCTTCTAGTGTTCCTGTGTAATTTACAGTAACTGTTTGTCCAGCACTAGCCTCATCTCCTTCCCCGTTTACGATATCTGCAATAATTAAACCACTTTCTGTAGTCCTTGAATTGTTGTCTGATGGTGTTTCTTCTGCCATAGCGAAAAGTATAGGATTTGGATCAGATGGGTCTAGTTCAAATAAATTATTATTTGAGACATTTGATGATTTTGCAACAGGTGATCTTTGAACTGATTGAGTTTCTGATTCAGCAGCATTAACAACTTGAGGTGAATTAAATTGACTGAAAAGAGTTAATGAAACACAAAAGACAAAAACTGCAAAACTGATAAAGACTTCTTTCACTTAAATTTTGAAAGTTACTAAAACTTAGTCTACAGAATGAAGGTACAATAAATGGGTGATTATAAATTTAATTTCGTAATTTTAGATTGTTAATCCCAACTCAAATTAAAAGTCTAAGACAATATTTTTACCCTTGTTTAGGAGGGGTTTTAGGAGGAATTTCAGTTTCAACTCATTTTTGGCTGATTTTTATGCCGATATCATTATTTATTTTATGGAAGGGAAGTGAAAGGAGAATAGCAAATTTTTGTTGGGGTTTTTTCTTTATTTTGATAAGTCATTCTTGGCTTTATGATCTTCATCCATTGACATGGCTTGGGTTTTCATGGCTTATAAGTTTAATAATCACCATTTTAATATTATTATTTTGCGCTTTTTTGGGTGGGATATTAGTTTATTTATGGGGATTGCTAGTTGAAATCATTCTCTGGAAAGAAGATGTTTTCAAAATGAAAATATTATCTTTAACAGTAAAAGTATTTTTTTTATCCTTGACTTGGGGTATTGGTGAACTGATACTTTCTCAAACTCCTATTTTTTGGATAGGTTTAGGAGAGAGTCTTATCCCAGGTGATATTTATCTTGCTGGTTTAGCAAGATGGATTGGTGCAAGTGGTTTATGCGTATTACAAATATTGATTGGATTTTGGATTTTTTATATTCAAGGTAGATGGGAAAGAAAACTTCACTTTAAAAAAATATTTCTTTTAGGACTTTTAGTTTTTATTTTCTTACATTTATTTGGAGGTTTAACAAGTCCAGTAAAAAGAAATTATGAGTATCCAGTAGCTATTTGGCAAACTAATATACCAACAAGAGAAAAATTAAAAATAAATGATGAATTTATTGAAGAAAAGCTATCCATCGCTCAAAAATATGCTTTATCAAACAAAGCGAAACTTCTTGTTGCGCCTGAAGGAACTCTATCTACTAATTTTTATTTTTCTAAAGGCATTAAGGTTAATACCTTGTCAGGAGGTTTCAGAAATTCAAATAATGAGTTAAGAAATTCTTTACTCGGATTTCAAATTGGAGATAAATCTTTTACCACATTTATAGATAAAAATAGACTTGTTCCAATAGGTGAAAAAATACCTAGATTTCTAGATATTTTCTCAAGAGGATTATCTGCAGTAGGAGGAATTCAACCTGGCTCTGATTCGAGATTGTTTGATCCTAAATTTACACAACCTCTAGCAGTGGCTATTTGTTATGAAATTAGTGATGGATTGAAAATAAGAAAGGCTATTAATGGCGGTGCAAAACTAATAATAACTGCAGCAAATTTAGATCCCTATCCAACTAAGCTTTATAATCAATTTCTTTCTTTGGCAAGATTGAGAAGTATTGAAAATAAAAAAGATAATCTACTTGTATCAAACACTGGTCCTTCGGGTTTAGTTAAAGATGATGGAAATATAATTCAACTTCTAGATTTAAATGTGGAGCAAAATAAAGTAGTTTTCCCCAATTTTTCATCCGACAAGACCTTCTATACAAAATTTGGAGATAAACCTATTTTGTTATTGTTTATATTTTTTATGGGATTAAATTTCTTTTGGAAAATTAATTAATTAATCCGCCACCTAATAAAATTTCTCCTTTATAAAAAACTGCAGCTTGTCCGGGTGTTACCGAACTTTGACTTTCTTCAAATATTAATTTAAATGTTTTGGTAGGATTATCTTTATTTTTTAAAGGGATTAAAGTTCCTTTTACTGGATGACTTCTATATCTTATTTGTGCTTCTACTTGTATCTCTTGCTTAGGTTCTTCGATTGAAACCCAGTTAACCTTAGTAATTATTGCTTCTTTATTAAATAGATCACTTTTATCTGCTACATAAACTATGTTTTTTACCCTGTCTAAACTTTTTACATATAATGGTTCAGGCCAAGAGATGCCCAAACCTTTTCTTTGACCTACTGTAAAGTGCTGAATACCATTGTGCCTTCCTAGGACTTTCCCATTAACATGCACAATTTCTCCTTCATTAGGTTCAATGTGCTTGTCTATAAATCTCTGCATTGAACCATAATGCTCAACTAAACATAAATCTTGACTTTCTGGTTTTTGAGCAGTTCTAAGGCCTAATCTGAGGGCTTCCCTTCTTGTATCTTCTTTTTTCATTTCACCAAGAGGAAATTCTAATCTGCTTAGTACTTCTTGAGAAAGAGAATAAAGAAAATAACTTTGGTCTTTGTTTTCGTCAGCACCTCTGAGAAGAAGGAAGTCTTTAAATACAAAGCTCTTGCAATTAAGTTTTTCAGCATAAGATGATTTTTTTATCCTTGCGTAATGTCCGGTCGCAATATGAGTAAAGTCTTTTTTGCTTATTGCGTAATTAAGCATCTCTTCAAACTTCACATTCTTGTTGCACATCGAACATGGCAGTGGAGTGAATCCTTTCTCATAGCTTTCAGTAGTTTTTTTAATTACCTCTCTTTCGAAAATTTCTCTTGAGTCTATTATTTTATGATTAATTCCCAAATCTTCACAAAGGCCAGCAGCATCTACTAATCCTTCAGAACAACAAGAGCCTTGTCCTTTCATTAGCCAAAGAGTTAGTCCCTCAACATTCCAGTCTTTTTCTACAAGAAGAGCAGCTGAAAGGGAACTATCTACGCCACCAGAAAGACCTACAATAATATTTTTCTTCTTTTTAGTTTTATTATTAGAAGAAAAAAAGTTCTCTAATTTTTTATCCTTTTGTGTCTTTAACATGGAAGTTTAAATTTTTGAACAGTACTTCAATTGCTTTGTACTAATTATGAACGAAATTGTATGGCCAACAATTGACTCTAAACATTTAATTGTTGATTCAAAGCAAATGTTGATATTAGAGAAAGAAATGTTTTCTGATGGAATGCCTCAAGAAGCATTGATGGAAAAAGCTGGTATTCAAATTAGTAGATGGCTCTTGAAAAGGAAACCTCTTCTAAAGTATGGAATAACTGTTTTTATAGGTCCTGGGTATAATGGTGGGGATGGTGCAGTAATAGCTAGAGAGCTTTTTTTGAAAGGTTTTTTAGTAAAGGTATGGTGTCCATTCCCGATAAAAAAAACATTAACAAATAACCACCTTAATTATCTTACATCTATTGGTGTCACGAAATTAGTAGAGCCCCCTAATGCAAATGGTAAAGAACTTTGGATTGATGCTGTTTTTGGTAATAATCAAACAAGAAAAGTTGAAAATAAATTAATTAAACTTTTTAATCAAAAATTTCATAACAAATATGGCAAGGTAATAAGTATTGATATTCCAACAGGATTATGTCCTGATAAAGGAGAGCCGTTTTTAGATAACGCAGTAAAGGCAGACCATACCTTGGCAATTGGTCTTAATAAGATTGGGTTGACGCAAGATTCTGCATTACCTTTTATTGGAGAATTGCACCACATAGATGTTGGGGTGCCTATTAGTAAACTTTCCAAAGTTGATAAAAAGATTTTTAAGGTTACTTACAAAGATTTAAAAAATATTGATTTACCTTCTTTACCAAGAAATTCCAACAAATATAAAAGAGGTAGAACATTATTAATAGCTGGAAGTGAAAAATATCCTGGTGCTGCATACTTAGCATTAAAAGGGGCGATATCAAGTGGAGCAGGCTATATCTCGGCTGTCCTGCCTGAGTTAGTTGCTAAATCTATTTGGCAAGTTGCTCCAGAAATAGTTTTAAAGGATACTATGCAATCTAATCAAAATGGAAATGCATCTTTATTTAATGCATTAAAAAATATTGATTTAAGTGCGTTTGATTCAGTAGCTGTCGGACCAGGAATAGGAATTGATAATGATGATTGGCAAAAAGCAAAAGACATTCTCACTGGTTTTGAAGGATTATTGATCTTGGATGCGGATGCACTCAATAGAATTTCAGAATCTAAATTATGTTCAAAATTCTTCTTAGAGAGAAGATTTAAGACATGGATAACACCTCATAGCAGAGAATTTTCGAGGTTATTCCCTAATATCAAATGCGAGACTAGTGTTGAAAAAGCTCTTAATGCTGCGCAAGAATTTAACATAAGTGTTTTGTTAAAGGGAGCTAATAGCATAGTCGCTGACAATAAAAAGGCTTGGCAACTTTTTGGGACTGATTCACACACAGCTCGAGCTGGATTGGGTGATCTTTTATCTGGATTTATAGCTGGTAGTTCTGCTATTGATTTAACCTTTTGTAGAAACATAACAACAGATTTTTTTGCTAAATACGTACTTTTGCATTCATTTGCTGCATCAAAGTGCAAAAAAGGGTCAAATGCTTCTGCTATTGGTGATGAATTGTCAAAATTAATGCGAAATATAAAAATGAGACAAATATCTTGAAAGAAACAATTTAAGAGAGTTATTTATAGTTTTAAACACATAAGTGTACAAATATAACTTGAAATCTGAAGCGCGTATTAAATATTTGGCTATTTCTTCAAAAGTATAGGAGAGTTTTAGTACCTAAATTAGGTCAAAGTATGGTTTCATCATTACCAACACAAGCAGAACCTCCCAAAAGGAGAAGTAATGATCCAATTAGTTGGTATTTGCAGAATATCGGTAGAGTTCCTTTATTAACACCTGCCGAAGAGATTGAATTGGGTAACCAAGTTCAAAAAATGATGATTCTTACTCAAGATGGGCAATTAAATGAAAGGACTAATGAATTTACAATTCAGCAAAAAAGAACAATAAAAATTGGTCGAAGAGCTAAAGAAAGAATGATGAAAGCTAACTTAAGATTAGTCGTCAGTGTTGCAAAAAAATATCAAGGTAAAGGACTTGAACTTCTTGATTTAGTACAGGAAGGGTCTCTTGGGTTGGAGAGAGCTGTTGAAAAATTTGATCCGACAAGGGGATATAAGTTTTCTACTTACGCTTTTTGGTGGATTAGACAGAGTATGACAAGAGCAATTGCATGTCAATCAAGAACAATCCGTTTGCCAGTTCACTTAAGTGAAAGGTTAGCTTCTATTAGAAAAGTTAGTAGAGATTTGGCTCATAAACTTGGTGCTATGCCCAGCAGGATTGAAATTGCAGAGGCGATGGAAATTGATGTAGAAGAATTGGATTCAGTTTTGAGACAAGCTTTATCGACAAGTAGTTTAGATGCTCCAGTAAATGGTGATGATGGCAGAAGCTTTTTAGGTGATTTAATTGCTGATGGTAATAATGAAGAACCTTTAGATCAAGTTGAACAAAAAATGCATCAAGAGCAACTTGGTAAGTGGTTAAGTCATTTAAGCGAGCAAGAGCAACATGTTCTCAAATTAAGATTTGGACTGGATGCAAATGAGAGGCATACACTTGCTGAAATTGGAAGATTGTTAGAAGTTTCTAGAGAAAGAGTAAGACAAGTTGAACTTAAGGCACTAAGAAAATTAAGAAATTTAACCAGAAAATTACCTAGCGGTATTTAATCTAGTCATCTGCCCAAATATATTTGGTTAATTCTTCTGAAGGGGGTTCTGGAGCTTCAATAGCATTTTTAACTGACTCCGATATCTCTGCATCAATTTTCTTTTCAATAATTTTTAGTTCTTCTTCCGTAGCAAATTTACCGTCAATAATTTCTTTGGCTAATTTCTTAATAGGATCTCTTTTACCCCAAAACTCCTTCTCTTTTTCAGACCTTAATTCATCTGGATCTGCAAGAGAATGTCCTCTATATCTATAAGTCAAACATTCTAAAAGTGTGGGACCTTCTCCTGCTCTAGCGCGCTCAATTGCTCTTTGTGCTGCCCCTCTGACTGCTAATACATCCATTCCATCAACTTCCTCGCCGTGCATACCAAAAGCAGACGCTTTTCTCCAGATTTCAGGATTACTAGTAGCTCTATCGTGAGCCATACCAATAGCCCATTTATTATTTTCAACAACAAAAATTATGGGTAATTTCCATAACTGGGCCATATTTAAACATTCAAAAAACTGCCCATTATTGCAAGTCCCATCTCCAAAGAATGCTGCAGTTACCGCATCACTACTACTATTACCAGAAACCTCCTTTTTGTATCTACTTGAAAAGGCTGCCCCTAAGGCAACTGGAATTCCTTCTCCAATAAATGCATATCCTCCGAGTAAGTGATGCTCTCTTGAAAATAAGTGCATGGATCCACCTCGGCCTTTGCTACAACCAGTAGCTTTACCAAAAAGTTCACTCATTACCTCAAATGAAGGGACCCCCGCACTTAGTGCATGAACATGATCGCGATAAGTACTACAAAACCAATCATGTTTCTTTTTCATGGCGCCAATTACTCCCGTGCTTATAGCCTCTTGACCGTTATATAAATGAACGAAACCAAACATTTTTCCCCTGTAATACATTTCTGCACACTTATCTTCAAACCTACGACCAAGCGTCATGTCTTCATAAAGAAATAATCCGGTTTCTCGATCTAATTCGGCTTTTTTTATGTCTTGAAGATTTGAGATTCTCTCTACGTGTGTTTCCAAGAAAATACCTTAACGAAGTTTTGATTTGTTAACATTCTAAGCTGTGAAGGGCGATTTTCATGATTTTTTTTAATAACTCTGTAAGACCTTGTGAAAAAAAATTTTAACTTGATAAAATTTGTCTAAGAAATTTTCAATAGGATATTTGTTTGGAACTTCCTTTAGACCATTTTCGTTTAATTGGCGTAAGCCCCTCAGCAACTTCTGAGGAAATATTAAGGGCGTTTCAATTGCGGTTAGATAAAACACCCAATGAAGGTTTTACTTATGAAGTTTTAACCCAAAGATCCGAGTTGCTTCGCCTCACTGCCGATCTACTTACAGATCCAGAAAGCAGAAGAGAATACGAAAATTTGTTATTGAATGGGAATTCTGGATTGGATTTTTCTTCAAATAGAGAAGTAGCAGGGTTAATACTTCTTTGGGAATCGGGTTCACCCAAAGAAGCTTTTAAAATCACGAGAAAAGCATTACAACCCCCACAAACTCCAGCTTTAGGAAGTAGTAGAGAAGCTGATTTAACATTATTGGCTGCATTAACAGCTAGAGATTCTGCAATTCAAGAGCAACAGCTTAGATCCTATTCGAACGCGGCAGACTTTTTATATGAAGGGATACAACTTCTGCAAAGAATGGGAAAGCTTAGAGATATAAGAAAAGAACTTGAAGAAGATTTGGTTGCTTTGCTTCCTTACAGAATTTTAGATCTACTTAGTAGAGATCTAAATGATCAAGAGTCTCATAAAAAAGGCTTAAGTATGTTGGAAAATTTAATAATCAAAAGAGGTGGTTTGGAAGGTAATAATAAATCTGAATATAAAGATTATTTAAATCAGCAAGAGTTTGAAGCTTTTTTTCAACAAATTAAGCCATTTTTGACCGTGCAAGAACAGATTGATTTGTTTCTTGAATTACAAAAAAGAGGATCATTAGAAGCAGGATTTTTAGCATTTCTATCCTTAACAGCTATTGGTTTCTCGAGAAGAAAGCCGGAAAAATTATTTGAAGCGAGGAGAATTTTAAAAAAACTAAATTTATCTGGCCTTGATTCAATGCCGCTAATTGGTTGTTTAGATTTGCTTTTAGCTGATATTGACCAAGCCTCTGCTAGGTTTTCAAGTAGTTCTGATGAAAATTTACGAGATTGGCTTAATAGTTATCCTGGAAATAAGTTAGAAGCGATATGTATTTTCTGTAAAAATTGGTTAGAGAATGATGTTTTAGTTGGTTATAGAGACATTGACTCAAATGAGGTGGATTTAGATTCTTGGTTTGAAGACAGGGAAATTCAAGAATTTATTGAAAAATTAGAAAAGAAATCAAATAAAATTTCAATTAGGTCAAATCTTCAGAACCAACAGATTGAAAAGGAATCCTCCACGAAAACGACTGAAGATTTTGATAATTTATTGGGGAATATGGATGAAAGAAGATTACCTTGGCCTGGTGGCATAAAACAAGGCTATGAAAAGGTTGAGACCAAAGAAATAGAATTCAATGAGGAATACTTTAAGAAAAAACCAATTGAGTTTTATAATTTTTTAATTGAAAAAATTGCTGAATTAAAGTTTAGTTTTGGGGAATTCTTAAAGGATAAAGAGATAATTAATCGGTCGTCGTATTTAATTTATATCTATGCGTTTTTGATCTTATTTGCATTTGGTATTGCCATTGGATTTTTAAGAAATAATTTTAAAAAATCAATTCAGGACGAATCTATTGCTGAAAAACCTTTAATTGCAAATGATAAAAATCAAAAGCCTAGTGAGAAAGATATTATTCAAGAAATAAAAAAAAATCCTTCAAGTAAAGTGAATTCTATTTCTGAGAAATTTACTTCAATTATTTCCTATGAATTCAAAGAACTTAATACTGCTTCACCTTCTTTGGAAGATATAAGAAATTTAATTAATGGATGGCTTCTTAATAAAAGTAATTATTTAGCGGGAAAGGGTGAAATTAATCTTTCTAAGATTGTTAGTAAAGGTCTAATTGATCGAACAATCGAAGAAAGACAGAACGATATCAAGAAAGGAATTTATAAGGAGATTAATTCCCAAATACTTAAAATTGATTTAGAATCGCAAAGCTCATCTCGGATAGTTGTTTTAGTAGAGTTGAATTATCTAGAGAGGTTAGTAAAGAATTCTGGAGAATTTATTAATGAAACAACTTTAAATCCCCTTAAAGTTAAATATATTTTGGGTTTTTCGAATAAATCATGGAAATTGGTTGATTTCGTGAGCGGCTTGTAATTACAAACTTGAAGATCATCTATAATAATTAAAATTACTTTTTAATAATGTTTGATGAACTCTCTTCACGCTTTGAAGACGCAGTAAAGGGTTTAAGAGGCGAAGCAAAAATTAGTGAAAATAATATAAACGATGCCTTGAAGGAGGTAAAAAGAGCACTCCTTGATGCAGATGTTAGTTTGTCTGTAGTAAAAGAGTTTATATCAGATGTCAAAGATAAAGCTATTGGAGAAGAAGTAGTTAGAGGTGTAAACCCAGGTCAAAAATTTATTGAAGTTGTAAATAAAGAATTGATTAACATTATGGGGAATGAAAATGCTCCATTAAACGAAAATGAAAATAGTCCTACAGTCATTTTGATGGCTGGACTTCAGGGAGCGGGTAAAACAACTGCAACAGGAAAATTAGGACTTTATTTAAAGGAAAAAGATAAAAAAGTTCTTTTGGTTGCTGCAGATATTTATCGGCCAGCAGCTGTAGAGCAGCTTAAAACATTGGGAAGTCAATATGAATTGGAAGTTTTTTCAGCTAAAGAAAAAAATAGCAAACCAGAAGAAATAGCAAAGGAAGCATTGAATTTTGCTAGTGAAAATGATTTTAGTTCGATAATTATTGATACCGCAGGAAGACTGCAAATTGATGATTCCATGATGAGTGAAATGGTTCGAATAAAAGAAGTTTCTAAACCTGATGAGGTTTTACTTGTTGTTGATTCAATGATTGGGCAAGAAGCTGCAGACTTAACAAAATCATTTCATGAAAAAGTAGGAATCACAGGGGCGATATTAACTAAGTTGGATGGTGACTCAAGAGGTGGAGCTGCTTTATCGATAAGAAAAATAAGTGGTAAACCAATCAAATTTATAGGTGTAGGTGAAAAAATAGAGGCATTGCAACCATTTCATCCGGAGAGAATGGCCAGCAGAATTTTAGGCATGGGCGATGTATTGACACTTGTTGAAAAAGCACAAAAAGAAGTTGAACTTGCTGATGCAGAAGCGATGCAAAAGAAACTTCAAGAAGCGACTTTTGACTTTAATGATTTTGTTAAGCAAATGAGATTAATTAAAAGGATGGGCTCACTTGGTGGATTGATTAAATTGATCCCTGGAATGAATAAAATCGATGATGGGATGATAAAAGATGGAGAAGATCAACTTAAGAAAATAGAATCTATGATCTCTTCAATGACTCTTGAGGAAAAACAAAAACCTGAAGTTCTTGCTGCTCAGCCTTCAAGAAGACAAAGAATCGCTCAGGGTAGCGGTTATGAAGCAAAAGATGTAGATAAAGTATTAGCTGATTTTCAAAGAATGAGAGGCTTTATGAAACAAATGTCAAATGGAGGATTGCCAGGAATGGGAGGAATGCCAGGGATGGGAGGAATGCCAGGAATGGGAGGAGGAATGCCAGGAATGGGAGGAGGAATGCCAGGAATGGGGGGAATGAGTGGTAATAAGCCAATGAAAAAACAAAAAAATAATAAAAAGAAAAAAGGTTTTGCCGATTTATAGTTTCTGTATTTTTACCTTTGAATGATATTATTATTAAAACGCATTAATTTAAGATGATTAAGTTGCGCCTTAAGCGCTTTGGAAAGAAAAAAGAGGCAAGTTTCAGAATTGTTGCATGCAATAGCACTTCCAGAAGAGATGGTAGACCTCTACAAGAACTAGGTTTTTATAATCCAAGAACTAAGGAAACCAGGCTTGACACAGAAGCTCTAAGAACAAGACTTACTCAAGGTGCTCAGCCAACAAATGTTGTGAGAACCCTATTAGAAAAGGGAGGGTTATTAGAAAAAATAGAAAGACCCTCTATCGCAATTGGTAAAGCAAAGTTAGAGAAGGAGAAATTAGCTAAGGCTAAAACTAAAGACGAAGAAAATGATAGTAGTAAAGCTGAAAGCGACAGTAATGAAGCTGAAAGCTAGTGATTTGATAAATTTTTATTCTTATTCAGTAACTAAATGAAGGAAGTTTCCAAAACTGGTCACTTCACAATAGATTTGCCAAGCTCTGATGCCGCTACAGCATTATCTGGACCTGGTAATTCTTTCTTAAAAAAATTTGAGTCTCTTACAGGAGTTTCTTTAACCATAAGAGGCTTACAACTTGAGATGAACGGTGTCATATCTAAAATTGAGAGAGCATCAGCATTGGTAGAGCTGACAAGACCAATTTGGGAACAAGGGTTAGAAGTCCCAGAGGTAGATCTTAAAGCCGCTTTAAGTTCTCTAAATATGGGTGAGTCATCTTCACATGCTGAACTTGGAAAAAAAATTCTTGCGCGTTCCAAAGAAGGAAGATATCTAAGACCAAGAACTATAAGGCAAAAAGAATATGTTGAATCAATTGAAAACTTTGATCTTACGTTCGCGATTGGACCAGCTGGAACTGGTAAGACATTTTTAGCAACTGTTTGCGCGGCAAGACTATTGAACGAGAAAAAAATTGAAAAAATAGTTTTAACCAGACCAGCTGTAGAAGCTGGAGAAAGTTTGGGATTTCTACCTGGTGATTTGCAACAAAAAGTAGATCCATATTTAAGACCCCTATTTGATTCTTTACATAGTATTTTTGGGTTTGATAGAACAAATTCGTTAATCGATAAGGGAATTATTGAAGTTGCACCTTTAGCATTTATGAGAGGCAGAACCTTAGATAACTCGATGGTTATCCTAGATGAAGCACAAAATACTACTTGCTCTCAAATGAGGATGTTTTTAACCAGATTGGGTGATAGATCAAAAATGGTTGTAAACGGAGATATTACACAAATTGATTTAAAAAAAGATCAGGAAAGCGGCCTCATTGAAGCATCGAGAATTTTCTCTGAAACTCAAGGTATAAAATTTTGTTATTTAACGGTTGAAGATATAGTTCGTCATCCTTTAGTTCAGAAAATTATTGAGGCTTATCAATAACTTTATAACTCTGGAGATCCGTACCCTGAAATTTTAAAAATCGAGTAGAATAAAATCATATTTAATAAAGAAAATGCCAGCAAGTAGTAATTTCAATCAAGCTATTCGTGAAGCACAAACTAGTTCAATTGTTGGACCTAATGTTGTTCAAAAAGCTTTACCTTACGTTGGTGGAGGTATGGTTCTAACTTCATTAGGTGTTTTAGCAGGTGTATCACTCATAGCAACAAATCCTGGGCTTTTCCAGCCCCTCTCAATAGTTGCATTAATTGCAGAATTAATTTTGTTTTTTATAGCCACAAGTGCTGCAAATAATGCAAATAATGCAAAGGCTTTGCCTTTATTAACAGGCTTTAGCTTGTTAACGGGATTCACCTTAAGTGGAATAGTTGCATTAGCAATAGGGACAATTGGTATTGGTTCTGTTGGAACAGCTGCCTTAGCTACAGGTATAACATTCGTTATTGCTTCTTATACTGGTCAAAGAATGAGTGATAGTGTTGGTCAAGCACTAAGTGGAGTAGTTGGTCTTGGGTTGATAGGACTGCTTATAGCAATGTTTGTCCAATTAATTGGAGGATTCTTTGCTCCGGGAGTTTTTGGAGGTTCAGGACTCGAATTGATAATTGCAGGATTTGGAACTGTCTTATTCGTTGCAATGTCATTTGTCGATTTCTATACAATGCCAAGAAGATATAATGACGATCAATATCTTGCAGGGGCTTTAGGTATGTATCTAACTTATATAAATCTTTTTGTTTTTATATTGAGATTAATGATTGCACTACAAGGCGGTGGAAGAAGAGACTAAACATATTAAGTAAATATCTAACCTAAAGCGTAGATTTATTTCTACGCTTTTTTAATGGGCTAAATCAAGAATTTGTTTTTTTATAAATTCCTTTTGCTCTGAGTCATACTTTACTGAATTATCAAAACTATTGCCCATATCATCTAAGTCCTTTAGGACCTGATTAACAGATTTTGTAACTGACTTAGTTTCTAGCAGTCTTAAAATAGCCTTACATCTATCTGAAATGTTTTCTGATGTTATCTCATATTCATGATTATTATCTCTTCGATGAATAATAATTTGAGCGGAACTCATTATTAAATTTTTTACTACTATTTCTGTAACAGCATCACCACCTTCGTTCAGTTTGTAAATTAGTGAAAAAGGAAGTTTATCTAACAAAAAACAATCTTTATCTGATAGAGCGTATGCAAAAAATCCTCTAAGTCCATTTCTTGTTTTAGTTAGCTCTGCGATTCTATCTGCTAAAACCTCTTCGCTGAGTAAATCTTCACCCCACTCTTTGCACCATTGTGCGGATATGTTTATTGCTTGCGTGAACGAAGCTTCTTTTAAATTTATGGTTTTTTTTTCCATTTTTGATCAGAATTTTATTATTGATGCATTAAAGTCTTTGGCCAATTATAGATCTGGGTTTGTAACTTTACTAGGAAGGCCAAATGTGGGTAAATCTACTTTAATAAATAAATTGATTGGAGAAAAAATAACAATTACTTCTCCAATAGCGCAAACTACTAGAAATAAATTAAAAGGAATACTTACTACAGACAATGGGCAAATAATATTTGTGGATACGCCAGGTGTTCATAAACCTCATCATCGACTTGGAGAGATATTAGTAAAAAACGCAAAATCTGCAATTAATGGAGTTGATATGGTAATTTTTGTAATTGATTCAAGTGAAAAACCTGGTAGAGGTGATGAATATATTTTGAACTTTCTACTCGCAAATAAAACTGAGTTTATTGTTGCATTAAATAAGTGGGATTTGGTTAATAAAGAATTTAGGAATTTACGATTAAATCAATATAGAAGATTTTTTGGAATTAATAGAAACTTTCAAGTTGTAAGTGCTTCTCAAGGAGAAGGATGTTCTGAACTGGTGGATATGGCTCTTAATTTTCTTCCTGAGGGACCAAAACTTTATGGCGAAGAGACTATTTGCGACCAACCATTAGATAACTTATTATCTGATTTAGTAAGAGAACAGGTATTAAAAAATACAAGAGAGGAAGTACCTCATAGTGTCGCAGTAAAGATAGAAAAGAGAGAGGAAATGAAAAGGAAAAATGGAAAAGTTTTTACAGCTATTTTGGCTACTATTATTGTTGAAAGGTCCACTCAAAAAGGCATTCTTATTGGAAAGAAAGGTTCAATGTTAAAAATGATTGGTCAGTCAGCAAGGTCAAATATGTCAGAATTAATTGATGGTCCAGTTCACCTAGAGTTGTTTGTGAAAGTTGTTCCAAATTGGAGAAAAAAAGAATCAAGGTTAATTGAGTTTGGTTTTGAGGAAGAATTTTAGATGAGTGGTTTTAATTTTGATGTAATTACATTGTTCCCTAAAGCTTTTGAATTAATAAATAATTTAGGTGTCATAACAAGAGCTCTAGATAAGAATTTGATTGATGTAAATTTACATGATTTAAGAGAATATGGAGAAGGTTCGTACAGACAAGTAGACGATAAGCCTTATGGAGGAGGAGCAGGTATGGTATTAAAACCTGAACCTATTTATAAGGCATATGAATCAATTAGAAAATCACCTAAAAGTAAAACTTTGCTGATGACCCCTCAGGGTAAAGTTTTAAAGCAAAAGGATCTTGCGCGGTGGTCCACTTTGGATCAAATAATAATTATTTGTGGTCAATATGAAGGTTTTGATGAAAGGATTAGATATTTAGCTGACGAAGAGATATCGATAGGCGATTATGTACTTTCTGGAGGTGAAATACCTGCTATATCAATAATTAATGGTTTGACTAGGTTATTACCAGGGACTCTTGGTGATCCAGACTCCTTAGTAGATGAGAGTCATAATTCCTCTTTATTAGAATATCCTCAATATACAAGGCCTTTAACTTTCAAAGATATGAAAGTGCCAGATATTTTAGTGAGCGGTAATCATGAAGAGATTAAATCGTGGAGAAGAAGAAAAAGTTTTGAAAGAACATTGGAGAGAAGAAGTGACTTAATTTCAAATGAAAACTACAAAAAATCCCCACAAAGTAAGAGAATAATAAAAGAAAATAATCAATTCATGAAATTTAGAATAGGTAATGGATACGATATTCACAGGCTAGTAGAGGATAGAGATTTAATTATTGGAGGTGTAAAATTGCATCACCCTGAAAGTTTAGGATTGGATGGGCATAGTGATGCTGATGTTTTAAGTCACTCAATAATGGATGCATTATTGGGAGCTCTTTCGTTGGGCGACATAGGAAAGTATTTCCCCCCATCTGATGAAAAATGGAAAAATGCTGATAGCTTGTTTTTGTTATCAAAAGTAATTGACTTGATAAGACAAGATGGTTGGGAAATAAATAATATTGATAGTGTTCTTGTTGCTGAAAGGCCAAAAATCATGCCACATATAAAACTAATGAAAAAAAACATTTCTGAAATTTTAAATATTGAAGAAAATTTAATTGGGATTAAAGCAACCACTAATGAAAAATTGGGTCCAGAAGGGAGAGAAGAGGGTATAAGTTGCCATTCAGTAGTTCTTCTTGAGAAAAAATGAGATTTAATTTAAATTTGAATAAAAAAATTCAAAGATTTTGTTTATCATTAATTTGCTTAGTAGTTTTAATTTTTCAATCTGATATTCCCAATTTAAAAGCTCTTACAATGGATAATTTTCAAAGTGAAATGGTCATAGAGGAATTAAGACTTAAAGTACCTGCTGATGTAAAAGCAGCTTGGCTAAATGCGGAAAAAGATATATGGGAGCCTTGGTTATCTTCTCAAGATGGTTTTTTGGGTAGACAATTATTTTGGGATAAAGAAAAAGAAGAAGCTTTAATATTAGTAAATTGGAAAAGTAAGAAATTATGGAAAAGCATACCAATGTCAGAAGTAAATGTAGTTCAACAAAAATTTGAAGATAATGTTAAAGCTGCTCTAAATGTAGGCGAAAATCCTTTTGAATTGATTTATGAGGGAGAATTAGATAAACAAAGATGAATTTTGATATCAAATTTGATTTTCAAAGAAGAGATAGGCTTGGACTCATTGAGGCTATTTGGGGGCAAGATAAGAGTATCGACCAATTAGAAAGATTATGTAGAAATGTATTAAGTAAAAATGAGGTTGTTTTCATTACTAGGATTAATAGTGAAAAGGCTAATTATCTTTTAGATTTGTATGATGATGCACGATTCCATGAAGAAGCAAATTGCCTAACAATTGGGAAAAATTTTAATAAAATAATTACTAATAAAAAAGTTGCCATTATTTCAGGCGGCTCAAGCGATTTGACCGTAACACTTGAAGCAAAATTAGCGCTTGAAATTTATGGAGTGAATTGTCAATCTTTTATAGATGTTGGAGTGGCTGGACTTCATCGATTGATGAGTCAGTTAGAAGAAATTAATAAATATGATGTTTTAATAGTTTGTGCTGGAATGGAAGGAGCTTTGGCAACAGTTGTGGGTGGATTGTTGGCGCAACCGATAATTGCAGTACCTGTCTCAGTTGGCTACGGCGTTAGCAAGGATGGAATAACTGCTTTAAATAGTATGTTGTCAAGTTGTTCTCCTGGTATTGCAGTTATGAATATCGATAATGGTTATGGAGCGGCGATGGCGGCTCTCAGAATTATTAAAAGTATTTCCTAAATAATTACTTTTTTTCTGTTTCTAATAGGTTTTCTATCCATAAATTAAGTTGTTTTGATAGCATTCCTTCTTCTCTCATTTTGATTGCTTTTATCACTACTTCTGTATTTACCCACTCTGGAAATCTTTTCGGCATTTATTCTTATATTCAGTATTTTTAATTTGGTACAAATTTATATAAAAACAAGATCTAAGTAACAAATTTAATCTTTTATGTTTGATTTTGTACCTAATCTAGACAACTCAGATGAGGTATGTTCACTTTCTACATTTTTTAGTCTTTCAATTAGCTCTGAGAGATCTTTATGTGCTAACTCACCATTTTGCTCCCATTTAAGAGATCTTGAGTTATTATCAATTTTTTCTTTCATTGTTATATTTAGGTACTAAAAATATAAAACGAAAACAGGAGAATTTTGGTTATTGTTTCAAGCCTAAACTTAAAAAATTATGAAGATTTTTAATATATAAATAATTTATCTTTTAACCACCACCAACTATTGAAACGATCTCTAAATTATCACCATCTTTAAGCTTCACTTTTTCCCATTTCATTGAATTTATAATTAAATTATTTAACTCCACTACAATTGTGTTTGGTTTATATCCCATAAGGTTAAGAGCTTTAGATAGTAGAGCATTTTCTTGATCAAGTTCTATTTTTTTTTCTTCTCCATTTACCTTAATTTTCATGAGATAACTTTTTTAGAATCATCATAGCGTCTTCTTTAGGATCTTCAGAATTCATTAGTTGCGAAACTAAGGCAACTTTTTTAAACCCATTTCTTTTTAAATATGAAATATCTTTCGACTTGATTCCTCCAATAGCAAACCAAGGAATATTTAAATCCTTGGTTAATGTTTTGATATTTTCAATACCTAAAGGTTTTTTATTCTTTTTTGTTGTGGTTTCAAATACTGGCCCTATTCCTATGTAATCACAACCCTCCTTAAGAGCATTTGAAATGTCATTTACATTATTTGCACTTATACCAATAATTTTAGAGTATCCTAATAGTTTTCTTGCGGTTTTTAAGTCTAAATCGTCTTGTCCAAGATGAATTCCATCCGCGTTAGATGCTAGAGCTATATCAACTCTATCGTTAACGATAAACAAAGAATTATATCTTTTACATAGATTTTTAATCCGAATTGCTTCTTGAAGATGATCTTGATCAGTTCCCGTTTTAAATCTTTGTTGAATAATTCTTACTCCCGCAATTAAAATCTCTTCAATTATTTCTAATAAATTGTCTCTTTGATCTGTGATTACATATAAGTCATTTTTTTTTAATATTTCCTCCGACTTCTTAAACTTGCTATATCTTAATAAATCAATTTCAATAGTATAAATTTCATATCTAATTTCCGAAGCGATTTTTGAAAGCTCATGATTCTGCAGCCTTGAGAATTCTTCTATGACTCGTAATGCTTCTTGAACTCGGGCTGAATTAGAACTTATAATTTGCTCAGAAGTTTTTCTGTTGATTTGCTCTTGATGAGTCAATCCTTTACATTTGTCCTCAATATGATTTCTAGATTGTTTATAAACTTCCAAATGATTTTTTCCTAAAATTTGTCTAAAATTTTTAATCTTTTCAACATATTTTTCTTTGCCTAGACCAAATCTAGCCCAATCCTCTAATACTCTTAGTCCTTCTCTAGCTCTATCTAGATTAGCGTCAATAATTTGATAAATTCTTAAATCTTCAGCATTTTTAGCGTTGGAATTGAGCATTTGTAATTTATTTGTTGTAGTTTTTAAAAATATTTAGAGCATTATCTCTATCTTTTTTAATTTGATTAGAAAGTTGATCTATATTTTTGAACTTGATTTGAGATCTAAGTTTTTCAACTGGTTCTACAGATAGATTTAAACCATATAGATCGATATCTTTATTTATTAAATGAACTTCAACTGCAGATGGCAATAAAGGATTTATTGTTGGTTGAGAGCCAAGATTCATAACAGATTCAATTTTTTGATTGGAATTTTCGATGGTTGTCCAAGATGCGTAAACTCCTTCTCCAGGTAAAAATTTTCTACCATCTATTTCAAGATTTGCGGTAGGCCATCCTATACTTTTTCCAATTCCTTTACCTTTAACAACCTTTCCATTAAAACTATAAGGCCTATTAAGAATCTTGAAAGCATTTTTCAGATCACTTTTCTCTAGTAGATCTCTTATTCTACTGCTGCTTATTCTACCTTCCTTATCTTCTAAAATTGGAGTAATTTTTAGTTTAATATCCGTATCCTTAATCATATTTTTTATTGTATTAATGTCTCCACTTCTTCTGAAACCAAATTTAAAATTAGCACCTACAGAAATGTTTTTTGCTTGTAGTTGATTTATTAAAATATCTCTTACAAATTTTTCTGCGCTTAATTTGGATAGTCCCATGTCAAAAGGAATGAGAACTAATTGTTCAATTCCCAGATCTTCAAGAATAGATAGTTTTTCATAAGGGAGATCAAGTCTAAGACGCGTCTCTTTGTAGAGAACTTCTCGAGGATGAGGCCAAAAGCTTGCAATTGTTGGGGTATATTGATTTTCATCAACTACACTTTTTATTAATTGTCTGTGGCCAGCATGAAGGCCATCAAAACTTCCAATGGCTATTGAGGTAGGACTCTTAACTTCAGATGGCGATATTAAAGAGATCAAAAGATTACGTGCAATTTTATGATTTTAGTGGCAAATTTGGATTGATTATAGTTTATTCAATCAAATGAATGTCTGACAAAATTGATTTTCAGTCCCTTTCATTTGGAATGCGGCGCATTGGATGGATACGCTTTTGGGTTCAATCCATTTTAGGTGTTGTTGTCGCAGCTGTTTTGCTTTTTTCAAATGTTGTAAATAACAGCGAAGGACAGCTTGGCTTAGCTCCTGGTCTATCACTTACAACAATATCTCTGATTTTACTACTTTTTAGTCTTTGGCAAGGTTGGTTAATAGTTAGAACAGGAAGAGCAATCGCAAGCAATGCAAGACCCTCAAGAGGACAAACCGGTAAGTTGATAAAACGCGGCCTATTAGTTGATTTGTTTGGGATTTTGTTTGGATTAATTGGATATCAAGCTCTTATGGGAGCATTATTTATACAAGCATCCTCCCAAACAACTGGACAATTGATAACAGCGACATCTGATATCCCAATTACTGGTCTTGAAATATTATCAGTTCTAAGTAACACTCAAGTTATTGCTGCTCATTTTTTTGGACTTTGCTTTTCTTTATGGCTTTTAAGAAGGATTTATAAATGAATTATTAATTTTAGGTAAGTTGTCTAAATTACCTCTCCAAAATAAATCTGGTTCTACAGGTGTAAGGGATATTTTATTTTGTTGTATTTGAGATACGTCACTGGGCCAGTTTTTTGGACCATAGCCTTTTGATTTAAGATCTAAAACAACCTCACCTGCTAACCAATAATAATCGTCACCCCTTGGGTCTTCCCTTTTGGAAAATTGATTTTTATATTTTCTTACAGATAATCTTGTCCAGGATAATTCTTTTATTTTGTTTTTTTCGCAAGGGGGGATATTCAAATTTAATAAAAGTGAAGCCGGCCAACTATCGTTAATTGCTTGCTCGGCAATATTCATTGCAATTTCTCCAGCAAATTCAAAATTCTTCCATTTAAAGTTGGCAACACTTATTGCCATGGAGGGAACATTTTCTAAAGTGCCTTCCATAGCAGCAGCGACTGTGCCTGAACAAAAAATATCTGTCCCTAAATTAGGCCCGTGATTTATTCCAGATAGCACTAGATCAGGTTTATGATCCAAAAGTTCAGATAGTGCTAATTTGACACAATCAGCAGGTGTGCCAGAACATCCCCAAGCTTCAATTCCTTCGCCAAATAATTCGTCAGCTTTTTCCACTCTTAATGGGGATTGTAAAGTAAGACCATGACCAGTAGCTGATCTTTCTTGGTCAGGGCATACTACTTTTACATTATGCCCTCTTTTATGGGCTGATTTTGCTAGCGCTCTTATCCCCGCTGCGAAAACACCGTCATCATTGCTAATTAATATATTTAACGGTTTCATTAATCAATAGATTTTATTTATGGACGATATTTAAGTAAGATAAAGCAATACTTATTTTTACTATATCAGTGAGTCAAATTGAATCATTAAGTCAAATTGAGGAAAAACTAAATAATCTTTCTCTAAAAGCGAAAAATAATATAAGTAATTCTAATACACATGAAGAACTGGATCAATTGAGAGTTTCCTTGCTAGGGAAAAAAGGTGATTTATCAATTATCTTGAAAACAATGGGTCAATTATCTTCTACTGATAGACCAATTATTGGCAAGAAGGCAAATTTAATAAAGATAAATTTGCAAGAACTAATAATTGAAAGAAAAAATAAACTAAACAGAGAAGCCTTAGATAAAAAGATTAAAAAAGAAAAAATTGATGTAACTATCCCTTCAATTGGAACACCCCCTGGGAATAAACATCCTTTGATTTCCACTCAAGACGAAATAATTGATATTTTTTGTGGTTTAGGATACTCAGTTGAAAGTGGCCCTGAAATAGAAACTGATTTTTATAATTTTGAGTCTCTCAACATACCCAAAAATCATCCAGCAAGAGACATGCAGGATACTTTCTACTTAGATGAAAATCGACTTTTACGGACCCATACTTCTCCTGTTCAGATAAGATACCTAGAAAAAAATCCACCTCCAGTAAGAATTATTGCTCCCGGGAGAGTATATAGGAGAGATGCAGTAGATGCTACTCATTCCCCTGTATTTAATCAGGTTGAGGTTTTATGTATTGATCAAGACATTAATTTTAGTCATTTAAGAGGAACAGTTCTTACATTTTTAAAGACCTTTTTTGGAGACATTCCTGTAAGATTTAGAGCTAGTTATTTCCCATTCACTGAACCTTCAGCAGAAGTAGACGTCCAGTGGAAAGGTAAATGGCTAGAAGTAATGGGATGCGGAATGGTAGATCCAAAGGTCTTAGAAAAATTAGGAATAGATTCTGAGAAATGGACTGGTTTTGCCGCAGGATTAGGAGTCGAGAGATTTTGTATGGTGAGACATCAGATCGACGACATCAGAAAATTTTATACAAATGATATTAGATTCTTGGAACAGTTCTAATAGTATTTAATTCTTAAATTAGGATTGTCCAACAAATTAGTTTAAGATAGTCCTAGTTTTAATTTTTTGATTGGTACGTAAAGCAGGCCTAATAGTTAATGATGGAAAGGAACTAGCTGTCCAAACTGCAACTTCTGTTCAAAAAAAATTGGAAAAATCTAATTTTGAAGTTGTAAGAGTTAGTAGCTCTGGAGGGATGGTTGGTTTTGCAAATCCTGATCAACATGTTCGTCCTTTGGGATATAGGAATTGTGTTCCTGAGGGCTTTGATTCATCAATGGAATTTGCTATTGTTCTTGGTGGAGATGGGACTGTGCTTTCCGCTGCAAGGCAAACCGCACCCGCTAAAATTCCAATTCTTACAATAAATACTGGTCATTTAGGATTTCTGGCCGAAGCTTATTTATCTAACCTAAATGAGGCTATAGATAAAATAATTACCGGAAATTGGGATATTGAAGAAAGAACTTGTTTTATCATTAGTGTAATGAGAAATGATCAGAGGAGATGGGAGTCTCTCTGTCTTAATGAGATGGCTCTTCATAGAGAACCTCTCACAAGTATGTGTCATTTTGAAATTTCTATAGGGCGACATGCTCCTGTGGATATCTCAGCTGATGGAGTAATTTTGTCCACTCCAACTGGCTCTACTGCATATTCGTTGAGTGCAGGAGGGCCAGTAATTACACCTGATTGCCCAGTTGTACAATTAACTCCAATTGCGCCACATTCATTGGCATCTAGGGCATTAGTTTTTAATGATTCAGAGCCAGTAACTGTTTTCCCTGCGACTCCTGAAAGGTTGGTAATGGTTGTTGACGGAAACGCTGGTTGTTATGTTTGGCCTGAAGATAGAGTTTTAATAAGAAAAAGTAAACATTCAGTGAAGTTTATTAGGCTTGAAGATCATGAATTTTTTCAGGTTTTAAGAAATAAACTAGGTTGGGGGTTGCCCCATGTGGCTAAACCTAACAAATAACAATTGTTTAAATTTATTTTTTTCCTTTTAATAGAAAAACAGGATTATTTGGTTCTAATCTTATTCCCTCAGCGATACTTAAGCTTTTATAGGTTTGAATTAAATTTAAATTTGTTTTAAAATCTTTTTTTTCTAATTCCTCTTTTAATTCTTTAATAGTTTGAATATCAATTATTGGGATAACGATAATATCTCCAATATTCATATCAGTAGAAAGTTTTTTTATAATTTGAAATTTGGTCTTTTTATCACATCCTCCAATTATTAATCTATTAGGTTTTTCAAGAGAACTTAGATTTTTCGTATTCAATATATTATTTATGTCTTCTTCAAAAATAAATTTTGGTTTAACGCTAAGCCTTTTTGAGTTTTCTAGTATTAATGACTTTGAACCAATCCTTTTATCGAAACAAAACAAATCTAAATCAGGCCTTAATTTTAATGCCTCTAAACCAATTGACCCGCAACCTGCTCCTATATCCCAGATGACCCCGTTTTTAGGGAGCTCTAGATCAGCCAAGATTTGAACGCGAACCTCCCTTTTCGTAAATAAATTTGGTCTATCATCAAAAGTTTTAAAAATATTGTCACTGATTGCGAAAAGTGGGAGATTATCATTTGAGTAATTTTTATTTGTTTTTGTAAGAACAACAATGTTTAAACTTGATATATCAGAGGGTAATGATTCTTTAAGATTTAATTTTCTTATGTTTTCTTTGTCGAAGCCTATTTCTTCACAGAGCCAAAAATCATAGAAGTCAATCAGATTTAATTCTGATAAGTTTTTTTTGATTATTTCTAAACTTTCATTATTTGAATCTGTAATAATTGACAAACTTGAAGGCTTTGCTTTAAGAGCCTTAACTAACTTAGTAGAATCTCTGCCGTGAATACTTACATTAA
>CACFEJ010000003.1 GCA_902565305.1 uncultured Prochlorococcus sp. | reverse complement strand
CTAACTCTTACTTTATTTTCAGATAAAAAATCAGTTAGATCTTCAGCCATTCTCTTAGTAAGTGTTGTCACAAGCACTCTTTGATTCTTTTCAGCTCGAATTCTTATTTCAGATAACAGATCTTCTATTTGACCTTCACTAGGTCTTACATCAATTACCGGGTCTAATACACCAGTTGGTCTTATAACTTGCTCAATAAATTCACCATCACATTGATCTAATTCCCATTGACCGGGGGTTGCACTTATAAATAATGTCTGTTTTGATTTTTCCCAAAACTCTTCACATTTTAAAGGTCTGTTATCTGCAGCACTTGGCAATCTAAAGCCATGATCTATTAAAACTTTTTTTCTAGATTGATCACCGTTGTACATCGCATGAAGTTGAGGACATGTTACATGACTCTCATCAACTACCAACAACCAATCTTTGGGAAAGTAATCTATTAAGCATTCTGGCGGTGAACCTTCCTCCCTACCTGATAAATGACGAGCATAATTCTCAACTCCGTTACAATAACCAACCTCTTTAAGCATTTCTAAATCATATTTTGTACGTTGTTCTAGACGTTGTGCCTCTAATAATTTTCCTTCGTATGTAAATTTATTGAGTTGAGTTTTTAATTCACTTCTAATTGCACCTATTGCACTCTCAAGTCTTTCTTTTGGAGTCACAAAATGCTTCGCTGGGTAAACGCTAACTTGTTCCAAACTTTCAAGTATTTCTCCTGTAGTAGGGTCAACATATCTAATAGCCTCGACTTCATCACCAAATAACTCAATTCTTATTAATCTATCTTCATAAGCTGGACCGATTTCTAAAACATCACCTTTAATTCTGAATCTACCTCTAGTAATTTCAATATCATTTCTAGTATATTGATTTTCAACGAGAGACCTCAAAGAAGAACGTAGATTTATTGATTTTCCCACTTCAAATTTAACTGCAGCTTTTAAATACTCACTCGGTATACCAAGACCATAAATACAACTTATTGAGGCAACAACAATTACATCTTTTCTTTCAAATAATGAGCGTGTTGCAGAATGCCTAAGCATATCTATTTCTTCATTAATTGAAGCGGTTTTGGCAATGTAAGTATCACTTACAGGTACATAAGCTTCAGGTTGATAATAATCGTAGTAAGAAATGAAATACTCAACAGCATTTTTTGGAAAAAATTCCCTTAATTCATTACATAGTTGTGCAGCCAACGTTTTGTTATGGGCTAAAACAAGTGCAGGTCTTCCTGTTTGTTGAATCACATTGGCAATGGTAAATGTTTTACCAGTTCCAGTAGCTCCTAAAAGAGTCTGAAACTGTTTACCATTATTTACGCCTTTAACTAATTTTTTAATAGCTTCTGGTTGATCTCCATTTGGTTCGTAAGGAGCTTGAAGCTTATAGTTGTTCATCAAGCTAGTAGCTAAAGGATGTTGCTATACTAAGAAATTTTTTTTCCAATTATTGAATTTTTCAAAGATTCTTTTAAGCCCCTAACAACCGCAATCATTGATATTAAATCATCTAATTTATTAACCACAGATCCAACCCCAACTGCTGAGGCTCCAGAGGATATTGCTAGTGGACAAGTTACTTGGCTTAATCCAGAGGCACTCATGATTGGTATATTCAGAGATTGTTTCTTAAATTCTTGATGAATAGCATAGGTAGCTGCAAGAGTTGGTACTGATTTTTCAAAAAAACCTTGAATTCCTGGAGAGTAAGGAGTAGAACTCATACCACCTTCTGTTTGTATAATATCAACGCCTTCTTCCACTAGCTTTACAGCAAGATCAACTTGTTTATCAATAGGCATAGTATGAGGAACAGTTACTGATAAAGGAAAATTAGGCAATAAATCCCTCGTCTCTTTTGTAATGTTTAAAACTTTTTTATCTGAAAAATGAATGGCTTTTTCATAAAAAGTATCATAATTTCCTATCTCAATTAATGATGCTCCTGCTTTTACACAATCTTGAAAAGAGCGAGGCACTACTGAACTAACACAAACGGGTAGTGTTGAATTCTTAAGTGCTAAATCAACGAGTTCAGGTTTACAAGCAATATCGACAAGATCTGCACCTCCTAATGAAGAAGCCTCAACAATTATTTTCACAGACTGAACATCGAAATTATTCAATCCTGAAATAACTTTGAGTAAGGACTTGCTTCTTAACTCTTCTTTGATTTTTTGTGGCAAAAGATTAATCAGACTCATTTACTTAATGAATTTATTACTCGATTGTGACATTGTTTTAGTAAAACAGTGCATTTTTTAAAAAATATTATCTGAGCAACACAAAATGACTGATAAAAAATTAAGTCAGAAAAATTGGTCATCATGGCATCATCAGCTTCATAAGGAGATTCTTACCAAAAAAATATTGATTCCCAAAGGATCCAATATTTTAATAAGTGTTTCGGGGGGTCAAGACTCAATGGCCTTATTAACCCTAATTAATGACCTAAAAAAACTACATGATTGGTCTATTAGTGTTTGGCATGGTGATCATCAGTGGCACGAAAAATCATCACTATATGCTCTTGAATTAAAAGATTATTGCGAAGATAAAAATATTTCATTCTTTTTTGATCAAGCAAATAAAGAAAATATTTCTTCAGAAGAAAAAGCACGAGAATGGAGGTATAAAAAATTATGTGAAAGAGCCAAAACTTTAATAAATAAAAATCAGCAAAAACACAATATTTATTTATTAACTGGTCACACGAGTAGTGATAACGCAGAAACATTTATCCTCAATTTATCTAGAGGGAGCAATTTTGCCGGTCTGAGTAACATTGAGAGCAAAAGATTACTAGAAAATCAAATTTTTTTAATAAGGCCAATATTAATTTTCAGTAGAGAAGATACAAAAACTTTTTGTAATCATATGAAAATCCCAATCTGGGAAGATCCTACAAATTCAGATCTTAAATTAAAAAGAAATTTAGTAAGAAAAAAAATTATTCCTACCTTGGAGTTTATCTATCCTGGCTGTTCTGAAAGGATAAATAATTTTTCCCAAAAAATGAGCAACTACAATAAAGAACGTAATGATCTCAGTGAACTAGCATACCTTTATTGTAGAGATAAAAAAGGTATCAATAGGAATCTCTTAAATAATATGTGTATTGAAGCAAGGTGCACAATCTTGAATAGATTTTTAAGAGAAATATCTCCAAAGCAAAGTAGCTCTAAAAATCTGACAAAATTAGCAACTTCAATTTATGAAAAAAATAAAGGTCAAATTAACTTGCAAAAGTTTTTAAAAATTGTTTGGAATAAAAATTATATAAATTTCGAAAAAAGTTAAGATGTAACAGCAGATCTTCTTCTTCTTGTTCTACCTTCAAATGAATCTTCTGAAGCAGTATCAGCTGATGGATTCTGAGAAACTTTTGGACTTTTTTGGGTATTTTGCGAATTATTTGAACTATTAGGATGATTATTGTTTGATTTCTTATGAAAATTATTATTATTTCTATTTCTATTGGAAAAATTTTGCTCTTCAGTAATTTTTGGAATATATGCACGAGTTCCACTTGGAGCAGGTTGCACTAGACACAAAATAAGTGGTTCAACTTGTAATTCTCTTCTCATTCTTCTCGATAAACCATTTTCAATTTCTCTTTGTACACCAATCCAATCTACTTCAAAATTATTTGGCCCAGTTTGTCTGGATAATTGTTTCCATCTATTTTCTAAGACCCAGATTATTTCTCGTTCTGTCCACATTGACATTTTTCTTGGTTCTGCAGTAGTAACAACTCCTCTTAAATTAACTCTGGGAGGCGCAACCATTTTTCCATCTGTACTAATAGGAGCTAAAACAGTTACTACACCATCCCCAGCTAATTGCTGCCTTTCCTTTAATACTCGAGCATCTACAATTCCATTTCGCGAGTTATCAAGCAGTTCAACACCAGCTTTTACAGGATCACCTTTTTGAATAGAATTAGGTGTTAACTCAACTACATCTCCATTTTCAATAATTAAAATATTATCCTTTGGAACCCCCATAGTTTGTGCACTCTTGCCATGGCAAACAAGCATTCTATGTTCTCCATGAACAGGAACAAAAAACTTAGGTTTTGCGAGTGCCAACATTAACTTTTGATCTTCTTGAAAACCATGACCAGAAACATGAATATTCTCACCCTTTCCATAAACAACCTTTGCTCCGAGTTTCATTAATCTATCTATTGTATTAACAACAGAAATAGTATTACCAGGAATTGGGCTGGCCGAAAATATTACAGTGTCAGTAGTCTTGAGACGAACATGCTGATGTTCACCACGAGATATTCTGCTTAATGCTGCTAAGGGTTCTCCTTGACTTCCAGTCATTAATAATAAGGTTTCTCTATCTGGCAAATCTCTAATTTGCTTGATAGGAACAAACAAATCATCTGGGCATTTCATATAACCAATATCTCTAGCCTTAGCAATAACATTTATCATCGATCTACCTAACAAGCCTACTTTTCTTCCATGTTTCATGGCCAGCTCTAAGATCATTGTTACTCTATGTACAGAACTTGCAAAAGTAGTAAGGATAACTCGTTCTTTTGCCTCCGCAATATGTTTTTCTAAGGAGGGATAGATAGTCTTCTCAGAGGGACAAAAACCTGGAACTTCGGCATTGGTCGAATCACTGAACATGCATAAAACGCCCTTCTCTCCATAATGCACCATTCTTTCAATATCAAATTGCTCTCCATCTACTGGCATATGATCAAACTTAAAATCACCCGTAAAAATAATTGTGCCAACAGGTGTTGTAACTGCTAAAGAAAAACTATCGCAAATAGAATGGGTATTGCGAATGAATTCAACAGAAAAATGTTGTCCAACTTTTACAACATCTCTTGGATTAACTGTCTGTATAGTTGTTCTATCAGATACCCCTGCTTCCTCCATTTTTCCTCTAAGCATTGACATTGCCAATCTTGGACCGTAAATAATCGGAATATTAAAATGCTTTAGATGATGAGAAATGCCTCCAATATGATCTTCATGACCGTGAGTGACAATCATTCCTTTTATTCTTCTTTGATTTTCTTTTAAAAAAGTTGTATCTGGCATAACGACGTTTACGCCATGCATACCATCAGATGGGAAAGCTAGGCCAGCATCAACAAGCATCAATTCATCACCATATTCAAAAACACAAGTGTTTTTTCCTATTTCATGTAGTCCTCCAAGAGGTATTACTCGTAGAGCTGGTGTATTACTTTTAGATCTAGATGAATCATGAGTAGATCTATTTACAGTTGAATTTGTACTTGTTTGCATAATTTTGAAATTTATGAAGGCCTGCTTGTAATCAAATAAGGTTTATTTAAATTTAATTATCAAGTTAAACTTAATTCCTATTATAGAGATTTTAGGATAAAAGATAGTTGCTTTTTCATGTCATTGGTTAATGGTGACAAAGGACTTCTTGGGTTACCTACTTGCCATCCCGATAGCTCCATAGCAGCCTTAATTGGGATTGGATTAGTAGTCATAAAGAGTGCTTTGAAAAGAGGCTGAAGTTTTTCATGAATAGCAAGCGCTTTGGAAAACTGTCCACTTTGAAAGGAATGGATCATCTCTTTCAACTGCAATCCAACCAAATGACTTGCAACACTTACTACTCCTACAGCACCTACGGCTAACATTGGAAGCAACAATGAATCATCGCCACTATATACAGAGAGTTCAGAGCCGCAAATAGCTCTTAATTCTGTTACTTCTTCTATTCTACCGCTTGCAGCTTTAATACTGAGAATATTTGAGAAATCCATAAGTTTCTTCACAGTATCAGGTAATAAATTACATCCTGTCCTTCCAGGAATGTTGTAAAGCATAAGAGGCAAATCCTTTGCAGAATTAGCAATAGAACTGAAATGGTTATAAAGACCTTCTTGAGGTGGCTTATTGTAATAGGGCACAACGACCAAAGCACCGTCGGCACCAGATTCGTAGGCTTTTTTTGTAGCTTCCACAGCCTCGCTTGTACAGTTACTACCAGTGCCAACTATTACTTTACAGCTTGCATTCAAAGATCCTTTTACCGCAATAAATAAATCATGTTGTTCCGCCCATGAAAGAGTCGGAGATTCTCCAGTAGTACCACATAACACAATTCCATCGGAACCGTTCTCAAAAAGATAATTTGAGAGTTTTATAGCTAGTTCATAATCTACATCTCCATTTTCAGTGAATGGAGTAACCATTGCAGTCAATATTCTTCCAAATAGTGGATTATTACACTCAATTTTGTCTGTAATCATTTTTTTGGAATTAATAACTCAGCTATTTGAACAGCATTAAGAGCTGCTCCTTTTCTTATTTGATCTCCACATAACCATAATTCTAATCCATTAGGCTGACTTATATCAGTCCTTAACCTGCCAACAGCAACATTATCTCTCCCCATAACGTCATTTGGCATAGGAAATCTATTATTTTTGTAATCCTCAATAATTTCAATTCCAGGAGATTTTTTTAATTCTTCAAGAGCATCTTTAGGCTCAACTACACCAGCAAATTCAATATTGATCGATTCAGAATGTGCTCTCAGTACTGGGACTCGAACACATGTAGCAGAGATCTTTAAATTAGCAATATTTAATATTTTCCTAGTCTCATTAACCATTTTCATTTCTTCTTCGCAGTAATTATTTGAAAGCATGGGTGAATTATGCAAAAACAAATTAAAAGCCAGTGAGTATGGCAAAACTTCACTTTTTTGAGGATTACCTTGAAGATATTTTTCCGTTAAAAGTTTTAGTTCCTCCATCGCCAATTGGCCTGCACCACTTACGGATTGATATGTTGAGACAACAACTCTTTGAATAGTCGAAAGTTTATTTAACGGAGCTAAAACTAATGTCAGCAAAATGGTAGTGCAGTTTGGATTCGCTATTACCCCATCATGATTAATTACGTCACTACCATTTACTTCAGGAACTATCAGAGGCACATTATTATCTAATCTGAAAGCACTTGAATTATCTATCAAAAAAGCATTTTGTTCCATAATGGTAGATAACCATTTTTTTGAAATACCTCCACCGGCTGAAGCTAAAACTAAATCAACATTCAGAAATTCTTCCTTTGTTGTTTTTTTTGTAACTAATTCTTCACCTTTCCAAATAATTTTTTTTCCTTCTGAACGCTCTGATGAAAGCAAGACCAATTCTGAAATTGGGAAATCACGTTGTTCAAGAATTTTGAGTAATTCAGATCCCACAGCACCTGAAGATCCTAAAACAGCAACTTTTAATGGCCTATTAGGCAAAAACGGAGATTGTCTCACACTTTAAAATGATTTTTATAAATAGATTGACTATTTTTTTTACTTTATCAAAAAAATAACTTTCAAGGAAATCACATAATGTGAAATAATTAAGTTTCGGCTTTTAGTAATAAATAAAAAAAATGGCTAAAGAAGCATTAATAGTCAAAACAACTCCTCTGCCTCAAAGTAGAATCTCATTTGAATTAGAAATACCATCTGAGACATGCAAAACTTGTGTGAATGAAACAATCAGTTCTATCAGTCGTTCGGCTAAAATTCCGGGATTTAGACTTGGTAAAATTCCCAAACAAGTCTTAATCCAAAGGATTGGCATAACGCAATTACATGCTTCTGCTCTGGAAAAAATTATTGATAAATCATGGCAAGAAGCGTTAAAAATAAAATCTATAGAGCCACTAAGTGAGCCAGAATTGGTAGATGGATTTGAATCTTTACTTGCAAAGTTCAGTCCTGAAAAATCACTTAAGGTTACTCTTCAAACTGATGTTGCCCCAGAATTAAAACTTAAAAAATCCAAAGGACTAAGTGTTGAAATATCAAAAACAAAGTTTGATCCTAAGTCAATAGATGAAGCTCTAGAAAAATCTAGAAATCAGTTTGCAAACATTATTCCAGTTACCAAAAGAGCTGCAAAATTAGGAGATATTGCTGTAGTTAGTTTCAAAGGAAAATATAAAGATTCTGGTAAAGAGATTGATGGTGGAACAAGTGAATCAATGGATCTTGAGTTAGAAAAGAACAAAATGATTCCCGGTTTCGTTGAGGGAATCGTAAAGATGAAAATTGGTGATACTAAAACACTTAACCTTAAATTTCCTGAAGATTATTCTCATGAGGATTCAAGAGGCAAAGAGGCAATCTTTGAAGTAAATCTTAAGGATCTAAAGGAAAAAGAATTGCCTGAACTTAATGACGATTTTGCAAAACAGTCTGGCAACAAAGAATCATTAAAAGAGTTAAAGAAAGATATTGAAAAGCAACTTAAGGATAATTTTGAAAAAACTCAAAAAGATATCAAAATTGAAGCTTTACTAGATGCCTTAACAAACGAATTGGTTGCTGAAATTCCAAAATCTATGATTGATATAGAAGTGAGGAATAATATTGAACAAACCGCTCAAAGATTTGCTCAACAAGGTCTTGATGTTAAATCTACTTTCACTCCGGAATTAGTTAAGTCTTTAGCAGAATCCACAAGGCCTCAGGCTGAAAAAAATGTTCAAAGAAATTTAGCTTTAAAAGCATTAGCTGAAACAGAAAACATAAAAGTTGAGAAAGATGAAATTGATTTAAAAATGAAAGATTATCAAGATGCAATCTCTCAATCTTCAAAACAAATAGATATTAAAAAATTAACAGAAGTAATAGCAAACGATTTACTCAAAGAAAAATTAATAATTTGGCTTGAGGAAAATTCTGAAGTAAAAGAAAAAACTACAAAATCTTCTAAAGCTACCAAAACCTCCAAAACCACCAAAACTACAAAAACTACAAAAACTACAAAAACTCAAAATAAAAAAGAAAAAAAATAATTTATGAAATTTCCTACTAATTAAACAAAAACCCCTTAAATTATTTATAAGATGAAATTTAATTTGTGAACTCAGAAAAAAAACATTTAATCCAAAGCTCAATAAGTTCTTACGAAAGTAATAATAAAACTGTTGCTGCTGTTCCTACTGTTATAGAACAATCAGGTAGAGGAGAAAGAGCTTTTGATATTTATTCAAGACTGCTGAGAGAGAGGATAATTTTTTTAGGTACTGGAATTAATGATCAAGTATCTGATTCACTTGTTGCACAATTATTATTTCTTGAAGCGGAAGATCCAGAAAAAGACATACAAATTTATATTAATTCTCCTGGAGGCTCAGTAACTGCAGGAATGGCCATTTACGATACTATGCAACAAATATCACCTGATGTAGTGACAATATGCTTTGGAGTCGCAGCAAGTATGGGGGCATTTCTACTTTCTGGAGGAGCAAAGGGGAAAAGATTGGCCTTACCTAATTCTAGGATTATGATTCATCAACCTCTGGGAGGTGCACAAGGTCAAGCAGTAGAGATTGAAATACAAGCTAAAGAAATACTTTTTCTCAAGAAAACATTAAATTCGCTTTTGGCAGAACATACTGGTCAACCTTTAGAAAAAATTAATGAAGATACAGAAAGAGATTACTTTTTATCTCCCTCAGAAGCAGTCGAATATGGATTAATCGATAAAGTTATCAAAAAGTGACAAGGAATACTGATTTTTTAAGAATATGATGACGAATCGATATTTATAAGCAATCCTAGTGAATAGGGAATATTTAACACCTTTCACTTTTAAAAACTTATAATCGATGGCTAAATTCGACGCCCATCTTAAATGTTCATTTTGCGGTAAATCACAAGACCAAGTAAGAAAGCTTATAGCTGGTCCTGGGGTTTATATCTGTGATGAGTGCATAGATCTTTGTAATGAAATTCTCGATGAAGAACTACTTGATAATCAAGCGAACACAAACAACTCTCCGCAAGTAAAAAAGAAATTACCAACTGATAATCCAAAAAAATCTGTTCCTTTAGAATTAACCTCAATTCCTAAGCCATTAGAAATTAAAAGTTTTCTAGATAATCAAGTTGTTGGACAAGAATCTGCAAAAAAAATATTATCAGTAGCCGTATACAATCACTATAAGCGATTAGCTTGGAAAGTTAAAGAAGATAGTAAAAATAACAATGCAACAGATTCACAAGCAACTAAATTACAAAAATCAAACATTTTACTCATCGGCCCTACTGGAAGTGGAAAAACATTATTGGCGCAAACTTTAGCAGAGTTTCTGGATGTTCCTTTTGCAGTGGCTGATGCAACGACTTTGACAGAAGCTGGATATGTTGGGGAGGATGTTGAAAACATACTTCTAAGACTTCTACAGAAATCAGACATGAATGTAGAACTAGCTCAAAAAGGAATAATTTATATTGATGAAATAGATAAAATTGCAAGAAAAAGCGAAAATCCTTCAATTACTAGAGATGTCTCTGGTGAAGGAGTACAGCAAGCATTATTAAAAATGCTTGAAGGAACAATTGCCAATGTGCCACCACAAGGGGGAAGAAAACATCCTTATCATGACTGCATCCAAATTGATACAAGTCAGATATTATTTATTTGCGGGGGAGCTTTTATAGGTTTAGAGGATATCGTTCAAAAGCGCATGGGTAAACACTCTATAGGATTTACCACCAATTCAGATCAAAACAAAGTTGATACAAAAAAAATAGTAGACCCAAGAGATTCCTTGAAAAATTTAGAATTAGATGACTTAGTGAAATATGGCCTAATTCCAGAATTTATTGGAAGAATTCCGGTTTGTGCTGTATTAGATCGTCTTACTAAAGAAACTTTAGAATCTATTTTGACTCAACCAAGAGATGCATTAGTAAAGCAATTCAAAACTTTGCTAAGTATGGATAATGTTGAATTATCATTTGAGCCTGATTCTGTTGAAGCGATAGCAAATGAAGCATATAAAAGAAAAACAGGTGCAAGAGCATTAAGATCAATAATTGAAGAGCTAATGCTAGACATAATGTACACTTTGCCTTCTGAAGAAAATGTAAAAGAATTCACAATTACGAAAAAAATGGTAGATAATTTGTTCTCATCTAAAATTGTTAAACTACCTTCAGGATCAAAAAGAATCATTAAAGAGTCTGCATAAAATTAGAGTTTAATTTTTTTAATTGAATCCCGAATTTTTCTAATTTAATGAAAAATAAATGCCAAATATACATAAGCCTTTTCATCAAAAATATAGACCAAACCACTTAGACGAACTGGTTGGACAAAAATTTATATCCATTACACTCAAACAAGCACTATTAACAAAAAAAATTGCTCCTGCATATCTTTTTAATGGTCCAAGAGGGACTGGAAAAACATCAAGTGCAAGAATATTTGCAAAATCTCTAAATTGCCAGGCATTCGACCAACCTACGATAACTCCTTGTTGTAAATGTGACTTATGTAGACAAATTACAGATGGGAGCGCTTTAGATATTATCGAGATAGATGCAGCATCAAATACAGGAGTAGAAAATATAAGAGAAATTATAGAAAGAGCGAGATTTGCACCTACTCAAGCGAGATGGAAAGTATATGTTATTGATGAATGTCATATGCTTTCAACGGCAGCTTCAAATGCTTTACTCAAAACTATTGAAGAACCGCCCTCAAGAGTTGTATTTATCCTGGCGACAACAAATCCTGAGAGAGTATTAAATACAATAAAAAGTAGATGCCAAAAGTTTGATTTTAGAAGAATAAGCCCAAGTGATATTTTTCAACATTTATCAGAAATCGCCGAAAAAGAATCCATTGAATATGAAGAGCAGGCCTTAAAAATGATTGCAAAAAGATCTAATGGAGGGATGAGAGATGCACAAAGCCTCCTTGAACAATTGAATCTTTTACCAGAAGGAATAACAATTAATAATATCCAAAACCTCCTAGGAGAAGTATCTGAAAGTGAATTAACAAATCTGATTAAATCATTAGTTGAGAATAATCCAGAGTCATTAATTATCACCTGCAACCAACTATATGATGCAGGAAACGAACCTCTTCAAATAATTATCGGATTATTAAATATAACAAGAGATTTACTATTACACACTACAAATAATAAATATTCAGATCTCTATTATACGTCTGATGAATTTCAAGATGAATTGGATAAAATCTCAAAAACAATAAATAAATCAACAATAATTAATTGGCATAATAATCTGAGAAATATTGAATATCAAATCAAATCTAGTGATAATCCAAGGCTTTGGTTTGAAATACATTTAACTGGGCTTCTAAGTAATCAAGAGATAAATAGTTTTAAAAATAAGCAAGAAAGTAAAAATAATACGACAGAGGAGAATCATGAAAGTAGAAAAAACATTGCAATTTTTAATAAAGAAAACATTTCTAATGAAAGTGAAAAACCAAGTATCAAAAAGAAGATAGCTCGCGATGAATTGATCGAAAAGAAAGACGAAAAATTCGAAAAATTCGCAGTTCCTAAAAAAGAAAGTATTGAAAATATTTCTGACAATAACCAAAATAATCCTGGATCACAAAATTTAAAAGATAAATGGGAATTAATTCTTTCTAAAGTAGAGTTACCATCAACAAGAATGTTACTTTCACAACAAGCCGAACTTGAAAGTTTTGATTCGGAGAAAATAACAATTGCATTATCTCCAAACTGGGAAAATATGATTAAAAGTAGAAAAGTTATAATTGAAAATACTGTAAAAAAGATATTTGGAGATCAAATAATACTTAATTTCTCAACCAAAAATTTAAATAAAAGTAACCTAACAAATACTCCAGAAATGACCCAAAATGAAGTCAATAATTTTCGACCATTGAAAAAAATAGAACCAAAAACTAATTCATCACCAAAAATATCTAAAGAGGAAACTTATGATGATAGCTCAAAAAACTTAGCAAATTTTTTTAATGGAGAAATTATAGAACTTGATGAATAAATTAAACTCCAGTGTGAATAGTTTTTCGCCAAAGTATCTTTTTGGGAAAAATAGACATCTTTATTGTTACCCAAGGGATTACTAAAAACCAATGTGATAAATAAAAAACCGAGACAAATACCATCAAAAAATTGCTTTTTTGCAATACTGGTACTTCGCTTTTACAAGAGGAACCGTACCAAAACGCAATTCCAGATAACACAAAAGCTGTAAATGAAATAGGCCAGTAAATTGGTGAATCTAACCAAGCAATACTGAAAATTAAATCAAAAATAGAAATTATTGGCAATGCATATTGCAAGATGAAGAAGTAAGTTAAATCAAATTTTTGCAGATAATCAATTTTATTAGTAAATAATTGATCTCCATAATCAAAGAATCTTTGCAACCCCCCCTCTGCCCATCTTTGCCTTTGCGCTAATAAAGCATTTAAATTCTCAACTGCTTCCTCCATAACTGGAGGATCCCACAAGATTCCAATTCTAGATTTTGATAATAATAATCTTAAACTCAAATCAAGATCATCTGTAACTGTATCTTCATTAAAAGAACCACATGCCAATAATGTTTCTTTCTTAATTAATTGGCCATTTCCCCTTAATTCGGAAACTCCAGCAACTGATAATCTTCCATATTGAAAGATTGCGTCCATAGCCATTTCCATTGACTGACAAGAAGTTAAAAAATTCTTACTTACATTTGTTACTGATTTTCTTAGTTGAACTGCAGACCAATTACCCTCTTCTACAAAACTAAATAACCTTATCAAAGAATCTTGTTTTAATTCAGCATCAGCATCCAAAACTAACAACCATTCACCATGAGTAAACTTCAAGGCATAATTCAAAGCTCCTGACTTTCCTCCTCCTGCATTTGGAGAACGACTTATGACTTTTAGCTTGTCATATTGTCTAGCTAATCGATCTAAAATTAAAGGCGTCTTATCAGAGCTACCATCATCGATTATGTAAACATTTAATTTATTTGTTGGATAATCTAAACTAAATAATCTTTCAACTAATCTTGCTATAACATTTTCTTCATCTCTAGCTGCGACTAAAATATCAAGCACAGGTAACTCTTTATCACTAATTCTTCTGCTTAAAATGTTTACAACATTGTTCCTTTTGACATTTCTAGAAATAACTATTGAACCGTAAAAAACAATCACAAAAGAAAGAGTCGATATAATGTAAAAGAAATTTTTGATATTGAAAGCATGAGGGATAAAAGCTATAAAAAAACAAGCACTAAGAAATATAAACGACTTCAATCTTCTATTTTTATAAAAACCCTTACTCATAAAAGTAAATTTTAATTACTTAATTTTCATTGAGACAATATCTCAAATTTTTTCAGTCTTGCTTTTTGATAGTAATGATTCAATATTTGTTCATAAGAAAATCCTAATTTAGCCATTTCAATTGCTCCTGACTGAGATAAACCTACACCATGACCGAAGCCTCCTCCTCTCAAAAGCCATAAATCATCACTTAATTTATTAATAGTAAACAAATTACTAGGTATAAAATTTAAAACCCGTCGAATATCATCTTTAATTAGAACAATAGATTTATTAACTTTGTCCGTTCGTATTTCCAATTTTGTCACTCTTCCACTCGAACCACGTTCAATAGAATTTATATCCAAAACATCGTCATTAATTTTTATAAGTTTGTTTTTAATTAACTTTTCTTTAATTTCAAGACTAGAAATTTTCTTATTCCATCGAAAAAGAGAATGATTACTCCCATAAAACTGTTCTTTATCAAAATCAAAAAAATTATTTAAAACAGATTCATTTGTAATTGGAAGTTTAAAAATTTTATTTAATGATTTAGAACCATCAATGATTGAATTGAAATAAGAATAATCTTGAATTTGCCAAGACTCGCCTGCAGTAGCAGATACGCCACCATTAGAACCATGGTAAAAAGCATTAATTGGTTGATTTCTATAAGTGAGAATTAAATTTGAAGTTGCCTCTATAGCTTTTTTCACGTTTTTATTTGTAATTTTAGAAGGTTTATAAACTTGACATTGAGTGGTGATACATAAATGATATTTGTCCATATTAAACCTATCAGAATTAAATATTCCCCAAGTTCTTGCAATAACTGCTTGAGCTTTGAGTGCTTCTAAAGGAGAATTCGGTCCAATCTCATAAGGCAAAACACCTGCTAAATAATCATCAAATTCAATTTTTTGAACTAATGTCCAAGTTCCATATAAATCTTTTAATAAATAAAAATTTTTGCCAAAATTGATACCATTTATTCTTATATCCTCTTGAGCATAAATATATATAGGTCCTTCGAGTTTCATAAGACTATATTCACTTCTTAGAACAGGAGTAATTTGAAAATTTTTTATTTTTCTAGAAATCTTATTTTTTAATTCAAACTCTGGAAGATCATCTTCAAATGGAATCCATACTTCCCAATTTTTAGGGTAAGCAACAGTCGTCTTAAATCCTTTATCTTTAAGTTTCTCTGCTTGTTTTTTGGCTGATTCATAGCTAGCAAAAGGACCAAAAACAATTCTTTCGATTGTTTTTGGATTTTTGATGGGTATATCCACCCAACTAATATTAATCTCTTTTGATTTATGTTTAATACCGTTGGACGATATCAGATTTAAAAAGCCTTTATCAGTGATAAAATTGATTTTCTTTTTTTTCGAAAAACTGTCATTCTCCCCGCCTAAATATTGCTTTAAACCAATTAAAAATTTTCCTTTTTTAATTTCATTATTGAGTTCAACCTTTTGCAATTCTTCTCCTTTGACATTTGAAGTAAATTTAATGTTTATTAAAAAGAGAGAAATACATCCAAAAAATAAGTACAAAAAAGAAAATTTAAGTTTCATAATTTAGAACTTTCTTAATCAATTAAAGACTTTAATTTGCACCAATGCGTAGAAAGGTTTAGATTATTCTAATTAAACACATTTGACTTTAATGTCTAAACTAAAAACTCGCAAATCAGCTGCCAAAAGATTTAAAGCTACTGCGACGGGTAAATTCATGAGAAGAAGAGCTTTCCATAATCATTTACTTGATCATAAAAGCTCAAAATTAAAAAGACATCTATCAACAAAAGCAGTAGTTGATGAAAGAGATGCTGATAATGTAAGATTAATGATTCCATACGCATAAATTTTTAAACAATTTTTATTAGATATTCATGGCACGCGTAAAAAGAGGCAACATAGCCAGAAAAAGAAGAAACAAAATCTTAAATCTTGCGAAAGGTTTTAGAGGCGGCAACAAAAATCTTTTCAGGACAGCAAATCAAAGAGTGATGAAAGCTCTTTGTAATGCTTATAGGGATAGAAGAAGAAGAAAAAGAGATTTTAGAAGACTTTGGATTTCTAGAATTAACGCATCTGCCAGGATTAATGGGACAAACTATAGCAAGTTGATAAATGGGATGAAAAATTCAGAAATTATTATAAATAGAAAAATGCTTGCTCAATTAGCTTTAAACGATCCTAAGTGTTTTGAAAAAATTGTTTCTTCCGTTAGTAAATAGAAAAAAAGAATATAATTTAAAAAAATAAATATAAATAATGGAAATATCTTCGTTCCAATCTTATTTAATAATTCTTTTTGTTGTATTAATAATAGTTTCTATTTTTGTATTCAGACAATTTCTAAAAACAAGAAGTGAAGAATTAAATTTAGTAAAATTCGAGCAAAAAGGTTTAGATTCTCTCACTCAAGCTACAGAATTATATGAATTTGGGTCTATTCAGATAAAAAAAAGATTATATTCTGAAGCTACTAAAACTTTTTTAAAAGCAATTGAAAATTATGAAAATGAACCTGAAGAAGCCAAAGCGATAATAAATAATGCTTTAGGATTTTCTTATGCTGCTCAAAATGAATTTAAGAAAGCAATCAAACACTATAACACTGCAATAAAATCACTACCAGAATATCCTATAGCCCTCAATAACCTCGCATCCGCACAACAGCGTTTACTTGAGTACGATTTGGCATATGAAACTTATAAAAAGGTTTTGGTGATAGATCCAAAAAACAAAACCGCAATTAAAAAAAGTAAGGAGTTAGAAAAAAGAAACAATTATAAACCTTATAAAGGTATTAAAGATAAGGGATTCTAAATATGGACAATTCTTCTTCTTTACTAATTGGTGGAAAACAATTTTCCAGTAGATTAATGGTTGGTACTGGCAAATACAAATCTACTCAAGATATGGTGGAAAGTTTGTCAAATTCTGAAACGGAAATTATAACCGTCGCTGTTAGAAGAATTAAAAATGATCAGACCGGAGAAAATTTACTCGAAAAGATCAACTGGGAAAAATACTGGATGCTTCCTAATACAGCTGGTTGCGTTAATTCTGATGAGGCAGTCAGAATAGCAATTTTAGGTAGAGAACTTGCAAAATTATCTGGTCAAGAAGAAAATAATTTTGTGAAGTTAGAAGTTATTCCTGACAAAAAGTATTTGCTACCAGATCCAATAGAAACTCTTAAAGCAGCCGAAATTCTAATAAAAAAGGGTTTCGCTGTACTTCCTTATATCAATGCAGATCCTATTCTTGCAAAAAGACTAGAAGAAATAGGTTGTGCAACTGTAATGCCATTGGGCTCGCCTATAGGCTCCGGGCAAGGTTTGTTAAATTTATCAAATATAAGGATAATTATTGATAATGCAAAAGTGCCAGTAATAATTGACGCAGGAATTGGAGTGCCTAGTGAAGCTTCTCAAGCTATGGAAATTGGAGCTGATGGTGTCTTAATCAATAGTGCAATAGCACAAGCTGCAAATCCTCCTCTAATGGCTCAAGCGATAAATTATAGTGTAAAAGCTGGTAGGCAAGCTTTTCTGGCAGGAAGAATTAAAAAACAAGACTTTGCAGTAGCAAGTTCGCCTGAAAAAAACATATCTATCTAATTCTCTTTATTTAGCAAAGTTTAAAAAGAAAGTAAAAATTGATTATTTGCTTTTATTTATCGTATTAAGAAAGAAGATTTGAAACTATTTACAATGTTTTTTCGCAAAGTGGAAGCACACTGTAGTAATTTAATAAAATATATTATGAATCTTTTAATTCTGGAGTTCTGAGTGAAAGTTATTGTTCTAGGTGGAGATGGTTTTTGCGGTTGGCCTTGTGCGGTGAATTTAGCAGAGCAAAATCATGATGTTATTATTGTCGACAATTTAAGTCGTAGAAAAATTGATATTGATCTTGAGGTAGAATCTTTAACTCCAATTGCTTCGATAACAGAAAGACTTTCTGCGTGGGAAGAGATTGGAGGTAAGCCTATGAGATTTCTTAATATGGATATCTCTAAACAATATCAAAAATTGCTAAATTTGCTAATTGATGAAAAACCAGATTCCGTGATCCATTTTGCAGAACAAAGAGCAGCACCTTACTCGATGAAATCCAGTTTCACCAAAAGATATACAGTGGATAATAATGTTAATGGCACCCACAATCTTCTTGCTGCAATAGTAGAGAGTAATTTAGATATTCATGTTGTTCATTTAGGAACAATGGGAGTCTATGGATATGGATCACATAGAGGTGCAACAATTCCAGAAGGTTATCTAAAAGTTGAAGTTCCACAACCAGATGGAAGCCGATTTGAAGAAGAAATATTACACCCTGCAAGTCCAGGTAGTGTTTACCATATGACTAAAACCTTAGATCAATTATTATTTCTTTACTACAACAAAAATGATCTTGTAAGGATTACTGATTTACATCAAGGCATTGTTTGGGGAACAAATACAGAAGCAACTTTAAAAGATCCTAGATTGACAAACCGATTTGACTATGACGGAGATTATGGAACTGTTTTAAACAGATTTCTAATGCAAGCTGCAATTGGATATCCATTAAGTGTACACGGGACAGGCGGGCAAACAAGAGCATTTATACATATAAAAGACTCTGTAAAATGCGTACAACTTGCTCTTGAAAATCCTCCAAAATCTGGAGAAAGAGTCAAAATCTTTAATCAAATGACTGAGAGTCATCAAGTTGGAGAACTAGCTAAAAAAGTTGCTTCTCTCACAGGAGCCGATATTAATTATTTACCAAATCCAAGGAATGAAGCGGTAGAAAATGATCTAATTGTTGATAATAAATGTTTTATAGAATTAGGTTTAAACCCAACGACTCTTGATAATGGCTTACTAGAAGAAGTTGTTGAAGTTGCCAAAAAATACTCCAATAGATGTGATCTTAAGCGCATACCTTGTGTTTCATCCTGGACTAAAAAACAAGCTGAGGCGATAAAGACAAATTAAAATTTCCAAAATAGTTACCTTAAGAAAGTGAAAATTGCATTGTTTACTGAAACTTTTTTACCTAAAGTTGATGGCATAGTCACAAGACTGACTAAAACGATTGAATTTTTAATAAAAAATGGTGATGAAGTTATAATTTTTTGTCCAGAAGGTTGCCCAGAATCATATATGGGTGCAACTGTAGTTGGAGTTTCTGCAATGCCATTACCCTTATACCCAGAGTTGAAGCTTGGTTTACCAGGTCCTGCAGTCTCAGATAAGTTAGAAAAATTTAATCCAGATTTGATACATGTTGTTAATCCAGCTGTACTTGGATTAGGTGGCATATGGTTAGCGAAGACTAATAATATTCCTTTAATTGCCAGTTACCATACTCATCTTCCAAAATATCTGGAACATTACGGTATGGGTATGTTAGAGCCACTTTTGTGGGAATTACTTAAAGCAGCTCATAACCAAGCCTTGTTAAATTTATGTACTTCCACCGCTATGGTCAATGAGTTAAAAGATAAAGGTATTCAAAGGACTGCTCTATGGCAAAGGGGAGTAGATACTTTCAGTTTCCGACCAGATTTGAGAAGTGAGAAAATGAGAAAAAAATTATTTGGGGAATATAACGGCGCTAATTACTTATTGATTTATGTAGGAAGATTATCAGCAGAAAAACAAATTGAGAGAATTAAACCAGTCTTAGAAAGTATTCCTAATGCTTGCCTAGCACTTGTAGGTGACGGACCATATAGAAACCAGCTTGAAAAAATCTTCGAAAATACTAAGACTAATTTCGTAGGATACTTATCTGGCGATGAACTTGCTAGCGCCTATGCCTCTGGAGATATATTTTTATTTCCATCTAGTACAGAAACACTTGGGTTAGTTTTACTAGAAGCAATGGCAGCAGGATGCCCAGTTATCGGAGCCAACAAGGGGGGGATTCCAGACATTATTAGCGATGGGATTAATGGTTGTTTATATGATCCTGATGAAAAAGATAATGGGGAAAAAAGTTTGATTGAAGCGACAAAAAAAATTCTAGAGAATGAAGATAAAAGAGAAATTATGAGAAAAGAGGCACGAAACGAAGCAGAAAAATGGGATTGGAATCAAGCAACACTACAACTGCAAAATTATTATGCAGATACTCTCAAAGGAATAGATTAATATTAATCTTAATTATGCTACATGTGGAGGCGTAGGATTATTATACGAACTTAAAGGAAGTATAAGAGTAGCAATATTTTGATTCTTTTCAGGCCTTTTTTTCTTTGAAAATTTTTTGCCAAAGGGAACTCTTATAACATTAGTTCCCTCAATGGAAGAAATGTTTGAGTTATCTCCTGAAAAATTATTGACAAAATTTGGTAAATCTATGTTTTTAACTGGCAGGTGCTTAACATTACCAGATTTAAAATCTTTGGTCATAGCTTCAAATACCCCAAAAAATTTGATGCTTGAATATATTAATAAAAAAATTTAAATAAATTCTATAAGAAAATATTAAATTTTTATTCTCACTGATAATAACTAAGTAAATATAAGGACGCTAGTCCTTTAAGCACATTTTTTTTCTTCGAAAGTCTCGCCTTGATTTACATTGCAAGAACAAATTAAATTGCGATCGCCATATGCATTATTGATCCTAGAAACTGAAGACCAAAACTTAATAGAAGTTGGAGTTTTATAAGGAAAAGAAGCTTTTTCTTTTGAATAAGGATAATTCCAATTATCAGCAATTAACTCTTTGAGCGTATGAGGAGCATTACTTATTACGTTATTATTCTTTAATGAAACATTTTTTTCTATTTCACTGATTTCTTCTCCAATCAATAGCATAGCCTCGCAAAATCTATCCAATTCAACCAAACTTTCACTCTCAGTAGGCTCTATCATTATAGTCTCTGGAACAGGCCAACTTATAGTTGGGGCATGAAAACTATAATCTATTAATCGTTTAGCTAAATCATTTACACTCAAACCAGTTTTGGATTTTAAATCCCTAAAATCTAAAATACATTCATGTGCGACAAAATTATTTTTTCCTTTATAAAGAATCTTGAATTTATGCTTTAAAGAATGCGCAATATAATTTGCAGATAAAATTGCATGCGCAGTTGCTTTCCTTAAACCACTAAGACCAGCCATTTTTATGTACATCCAACTTATTGGAAGAATACTTGCACTCCCATGCTTGGCAGAAGATACGTAATTGGAACTAATAGATAAATTATTATCCATTAAAGAATGAGTAGGAAGAAATGGGCTTAAAGTTTCTGTTGCAGCAACTGGACCTACTCCTGGACCACCACCTCCATGTGGAATGCAGAATGTTTTATGTAAATTCAAATGACAAACATCAACACCATAATTCCCCGGTTTACATAATCCAACCTGAGCATTCAAATTTGCTCCATCTAAATACACAAATCCTCCCACAGAGTGAATTAAATCACATATCTTTCTGATTTGTAATTCAAAAACTCCATGAGTAGAGGGATAAGTCAACATAAGAGCCCCTATTTGGTTATCAAATTTCTTGACCTTAATTGACAAATCTTGAAAATCAATATTTCCTTCATCATCACATTCAACAGTTAACACGTCAAAACCTGCCATAACTGCACTAGCAGGATTTGTTCCATGAGCACTTTTTGGAATTAAACATTTTTTTCTTAACAGTTCACCTTTTGATTCAAAATAAGAATTTATTGCCAATAAACCTGCAAACTCTCCTTGAGACCCTGCATTTGGTTGAAAAGAAACTGATTTTAAACCAACAATCTCACTTATCCATTTTTCTAAGTCAGATATAATTTTTGAATAACCTTGAGTTTGATCTGGTGGGGAAAAGGGATGAATAGAAGATAAATTAGCCCAAGAGACTGGATTTAACTCTGATGCAGAATTTAACTTCATGGTACAGCTTCCCAATGGCATCATTCCATCTACCAAAGAAAAATCTTTTTCTGCAAGTCGAAATATATATCTCATTAATTCAGTTTCACTTTGGTAATTTGTGAATATATCTTGCTGCATCCATGCACTGGATCTCAAAGCTAAACTTTCAAGATTAAATTCTTTATCAAATTTTATATGCTCTAAATCTTCTCCTTTTTCTAAAAGGTTTGCTATGAAAGTCAAAATATCTTTTATTTCTTTTTCATTACTAAGCTCATCTAAAGAGATCCCAAAGCCAGTTGAATTTTCAATAGTTGAACCCAACGGCAAGATTCTTAAGTTGTAGCCTTTTTTTAAAGCTTCATTATGGATCCTCTGGGAGTGCTCAGAATAAACATCAACACTATCGAATCTAATCCCATCAGGAATATCAAAACCTAAAGCAGCTAAACTTGATTCTAAATTTATTCTCAACTCAACTAATCTCTTAGCAATTTGCGTTAATCCCGAGGGTCCATGATAAATAGCATAAAAAGAAGAAATTATGGCTAACAAAGATTGAGCAGTACAAATATTACTAGTGGCCTTTTCCCTTCTAATATGTTGCTCTCTTGTTTGCAATGCTAGCCTTAATGACTTTTCTCCATTTTTAGATAAAGTTTGCCCGACTATTCTTCCGGGTATCAGCCTTTTATATTTTTCGCTACAAGCAAAATATGCTGCATGGGGGCCACCAAAACCCATTGGAACACCAAATCTTTGCATACTCCCCACTGCTACATCAACACCAAATTCAGAAATTGGTTTAATCAAAACTTGTGCTAGTGGATCAATACATGCCGTAACAATAATTTCTGATCTATGTGCTTTGGATATTAAGAATGTTGGATCATATAATTGTCCATTTTTACCAGGTAATTGCAACAATATTCCAAAAACATCATCATGATTAGGAAGGTTGCTTTGAGTAAAGCGTTTTAAGGATATTCCCAAAGGTTTTGCTCTGGTTTGTAGAACATTAAAAGTATGATCAAAAACATTTGACTCCACTAAGTACACTTTTGAAGATTTATTTTTTCTTGCGGAAAAACTCATGGCCATGGCTTCTGCTGCAGCAGTACCCTCATCCAACAAAGATGCATTGGCGACAGGGAATCCTGTTAGTTCACAAACAATAGTCTGAAAATTAAATAGAGCTTCTAATCTTCCTTGTGCAATTTCTGCTTGATATGGAGTATAAGACGTATACCACCTTGGATTTTCAAGAACATGTCTTTGGATAACTTTAGGCATATGATTGTCATAATAACCAAGGCCTATAAGTGATCTCATTTTAGTATTTTTATTCGCAATCTCTTCTAATTCGTTTAAAGCGTCAATTTCTGAACAACCTTGGGGCAATATTTCTGAAGATTTATCTTTAAGCTGAATATCTTCAGGAATAACTTGATTTATAAATTCATTAATATTGTTAAACCCAAGCTTAGAGAGCATTTTCTGCTCATCAGCATCACTCAAGCCAAGGTGTCTATTAATAAATAAATCTGAATTAACCGTGGATTTCATGTCCAAATTTTTTCTATAACTTAGCCTATAGATAAAGATTTCGCTTTAATTTGGCATAACCTTTGATTTATATGCATCTGAAGTCATCAAATCAGAAATTGATGCTTTTGATTCTGGTTTCAAAATGATTAACCAACCTTCTCCAATAGGATCATTCTGTAAAAGCTCAGGGTTATCAATAACCCTTTCATTTACAGATACTATTTCCCCTGAAAAAGGCAGATAGACTTCCTCAACTGCCTTAACTGATTCTATTGTTCCAAAAGTCTCACCTTTCTCTAAAGTCGCCCCTTGATCAGCTAATTCAACAAAAACAATATCTCCTAGTTGATCTGTAGCGAATTCACTAACCCCAATTTTTAGTAATCCATTTTCTTCCAAGACATATTCATGAGTATCAGCATAGTTGAGATTGTCTGGAAACTGGTAAGCCATGATTAAGTAAATAAAGGAAGTAGAGAATCCTTTGAAATTAATTTTTCTTCTAATAATTCTGATAATAATCGAATTAATGCAATTTTGATATGAGCTATGTGAGAACCACCTTGAACATAAATATTGTAAGGATCTCTTAGAGGAGCATCAGCAGAAAATTCACTCGTACTACCTTCAATAAATGTACCTCCTGCCATTAACAATTTTGAATCATATCCATCCATTGATGATGGAACAACATTCAGAAAAGAATCTACTGGTGAAGAATTTTGAAAAGATTGACAAACTTTTTGTACTAAATCAGGATTATTCAATCTTACTGACTGAATAAGATCAGATCTATATGTTGCTGGCTCTGGTAAAACCTTAAATCCCAAATTTTTAAAAACCCCTGCAACCATATCTGCACCTTTTAGTGATTCGTGAACAATTTGTGGTGCTAAAAACAAACCCTGCAAAATTAATCTTCCTAGTCCAAAATTTATTCCTGCAGAAGAGCCAATACCTGGAGAGGTTAATCTAGAACATGCCATCTCAACCAACTCTGCATCTCCTGCAACGTACCCACCAGTAGGAACGATTGTTCCTCCCAAATTTTTAATCAATGATCCAGCAATTATATTTGCCCCTTTAGAGATTGGTTCACTATCTTCAACAAGCTCCCCATAACAGTTATCAACAAAACATATACAGTTAGGATCAAGAGAATGAATAAGACTACAAATTTTCTCTATCTGATGATTCGTAAGAGATTTTCTCCAACTATATCCACAACTTTTTTGTATGAATACTAATTTGCATGAATTTTCTTTAAAAGAATGAACAATTTTTTCTTCAAAAAAATCAAAATTCTCGCAGATATTTATTTGCTTATATTCAATCTCAAAATTTTTAAGTGAGCCTTGTCCTCCTCCCCTGATTCCTATGACTTCTTCTAAAGTGTCATATGGTTGTCCTGTAAGAGATAACATTAAGTCTCCAGGTCTAAGAATTCCAAATAAGACAGAACTTATTGCATGCGTTCCACTTACAAATTGCATCCTCACAGCTGCCTTTTCAGCAAGAAACAATCTTGCAAAAACCGCATCGATTTTTTCTCTAGATATATCATCATGACCACTACCAGAAGATTGATTAAAATGACTAGTAGAAACTTTTTCTTCCCTAAAAATTGTCAAAATATTATCTAATTTCTGAAAAACCTGATTGGACCTTTCTTGGAAAACTTTACTTAAACTCTCTTCGACAGAAAGGACAAGGTTTTCAGCCAGTTTTAAGTTATTGTCAAGAGTCATTTATTATGAAAATTCATGTTATTTTTCAGAAGCTAAATTTCTTAATTCTGCGAGGAAAGCATTAGGTCCCCTACCTTGAAAATAAGAAAGTTTTTTTGAAGTCTCATATAAATCAAGTAGTTCTCCATCTAATTCTTCTGCCGTATAATCTCTAATTCCTGCTATTACCTCAGCAAAACGTTCTCTACGTGCAGATTTATTGACGGCATAAGCATCCATTACCTGAATTTTACATGATCTCCAAGCCTTATTCTGACAAAAATGCACTGACAGAGCATCACTTAAAGCAGAAGCTTCTTCATCTTCAATGTACCAGTCAAAAGATGAAGGTAGAGATTTTAATCCTGAAAATATCTCGAATAACTCCCCGGCCGACAATGGATTACCAGAATCATTTTTTAGGGGTAATGCAGACTCTTCTAAAGATTTCCATAACTCTGGGTAATCACTTTCAAAACGATCCCTGATTTTTTCAATACCTTGATCAAGAATCGTATTAACTTGAGCTAAAGCAAGAAAAACTTCAGGACCTGGCGAAGATAACTTCCCATTCCTAAGATTAGAAATTTGCGAATTATGAACTTTACCTAAATCAAGAACTTCTGAAAGTAATGGCAATACTCTGTGAGACCAACCATTTCTTTCATGCCAAAGGTGTATCAAATGAGCCATAGCCCTTCGACCTCTAGATAATTTATCGCGATATCCGAGACTCACAGATAATTAAACTTATCAATATTATAGTATGATAATATTACATATCGGTAATTTTGAAAATATTATTTCAATATCATGAATTCAGTAATTTTCCAAGAAACAGCAAAATTGAAAAAACCTGTTCCAGCTGAAAAAGTTATAGAACTCTCAGAAAAATTACTGGAACCTTCCAGTCATTCAAAAAGATATCCTCCAAGACTACATAAAACGTGGGGAACAATAGTTTTTATGGTTGCAATTCATATACTTTCTCTTGTAGCTATACAACCAAAATTTTGGAGTCTCCCTGCAGTCACTTCATTATTATTTTTTTACTGGGTAACTGCTTGTTTAGGAGTCACCCTTGGATATCACAGATTGTTATCACACAGATCATTCATTGTACCAAGATGGTTAGAAAGATTTTTTGCTACCTGTGGAGCTATAAGTTGCCAGCATGGACCAATAGATTGGGTAGGATTACATAGGCATCACCACTCTTTTTCAGATACTGAAGTAGATCATCACAATAGTAAAAGGGGGTTTTGGTGGAGTCATATGGGTTGGATGTTTAAAGACGTAGAAGCACTAAAAGCTGTTCCAAAACTAAGTGCAGATTTAATCAAGGATCCATACTATAGATTTTTAAATAAATATTTTTTATTCTTACAAATTCCTATTGGACTTTCATTGTACGCAATAGGTCAAAAATTAGGAGTTGGAGGATGGGCTCTAGTCCTTTGGGGAATTCCATTAAGGCTTGTGGTTGTTTATCATGTAACTTGGCTAGTCAACTCCGCGACGCATTGTTGGGGTAAAGCACCATTTGAAAGTGGTGATTCATCTAAAAACAATGCATGGGTTGCTGCATTAACATTTGGAGAAGGTTGGCATAATAACCATCATGCATTTCCTAATTCGGCAAAACAAGGATTATTCAAAGGTCAGATAGACATAACATGGGAACATATTAAGATTCTTGCGAAATTTGGTTTTGCAAAAAAAGTAAAGTTACCCTCTAGGTCTTATTATTAACTATATTGTTCAATATTCTCATGGCTAAAAGAGTGCAAGTCGCATTAACTGAATCAATCGCATCACTAGGTAAAGAAGGAGATCTAGTTGATGTAGCGCCAGGATACGCAAGAAATTTTCTATTACCTTATGGCAAGGCAATGAATGTAACACCAGCAGTCCTTAAACAAATTGAGAGGAAGAAAGAAAAAGAAAAAATCGCTGCTGACAAATTAAAGCAAGAAGCTTTAGATTTCCAAACTGCATTATCTACAATAGGTAGGTTCACTATCAAAAAACAGGTTGGAGAAGATGGTGTCCTTTTTGGAACGGTTACCAATGGGGATGTTGCCGAAGCGATAGAAGCGGCAACTAAAAAGGAAATTGATAGAAGAAACATTACTGTTCCTGATATTCATAATTTAGGTTCCTTTACTGCAAAAATAAAATTACATCCAGAAGTTAATGCAGAAGTGAATATTGAAGTAACAAGTTAATCAATTTGTTGCATTATTTTGAAAAGTAGCCAGAGTATATATCTAAGCAATTCAAAGATATGGTTTCCGTACCTTTTCCAAATAATGGGCAAAATAAAAATTTTAAAAAGGATTTTAATAGTGAAAACTCTGGATTAGTACCTCCTCAAAACGTTCAAGCAGAGGAAGCTGTTCTTGGGGGCATACTTCTTGATCCAGACGCGATCGGAAGAATTGCAGACTTAATTAAACCTGAAGCTTTTTATATAAATGCCCACCAAGAGATTTATAGAACAGCATTAATGTTGCATACCCAGGGTAAACCAACTGATTTAACGTCAATGAGTGCTTGGTTAGCAGATAATGGATCACTAGAAAAAATTGGAGGAAACAGCAAACTGGTAGAACTTGTTGAAAATGTTTCCTCTACAGCTTCCATAGAACAAGTTGCTAATTTAATTAACGACAAATTCATGAGAAGGCAACTTATCAGATCTGGGAATGAAGTGGTTCAACTAGGTTTTGATCAAACTCAAGATACTAATGAAGTTCTAGATAAAGCAGAGCAAAAAATATTTGAAATCAGCCAAGAAAAACCTTCAAAAGGCCTGACTCAAGCAGCTGAAATCCTTACAAGTACTTTCAATGAAATAGAGTCAAGATCATTAGGTACTTCAGTAGCTGGTATTCCAGTAAATTTCTACGACCTTGATGCGATGACTCAAGGTTTTCAAAGAAGTGATTTAATAATTGTTGCTGGAAGACCTTCAATGGGAAAAACTTCAATAGTTCTTAATCTGGCAAAAAATGTTGCACAATCGCAAGATTTACCTGTTTGTGTATTTAGCCTTGAAATGAGTAAAGAACAATTGACATATAGATTGCTCTCTATGGAAGTTGGAATCGAGAGTGGCAGGCTAAGAACAGGAAGATTACAGCAAGATGAATGGCCATTACTCGGAGAAGGTATCAATTCATTAGGTCAATTACCAATATTTATAGATGACAAGCCGAACTTAAGTGTTTTAGAGATGAGATCTCTGTGCAGAAGATTAATAGCTGAACAAAAAAAAGAACTTGGATTAATTGTGATTGATTACCTCCAGTTGATGGAAGGATCAACCCCTGATAATAGAGTGCAAGAACTTTCACGAATAACAAGAGGTCTTAAAAGCATGGCCAGAGAATTGAAAGTACCAGTAGTAGCTTTATCTCAGCTTAGTAGAGGGGTAGAGTCTAGGACAAATAAAAGACCAATGTTAAGCGATTTAAGAGAATCAGGATCTATTGAACAAGACGCAGATTTAGTATTAATGATTTATAGAGACGAATACTATAATCCAGAGACTGAAGATAGAGGAATTACAGAAATCATTGTCACTAAACATAGAAATGGACCCGTAGGAACTGTTAAATTATTATTTGAACCTCAATTTACGAGATTTAGGAATTTAGCTAATTAAATCGATCCTAAAATGCAAGATCATCACTCAACAAATGAATCTTTTGATGTCATCATTATTGGTGGAGGACATGCAGGATGCGAGGCCGCTATAACAACAGCAAAATTAGGATTTTCTACAGCCTTATTTACAATCAATTTAGATAGGATTGCCTGGCAACCTTGCAACCCTGCTGTTGGCGGCCCGGCAAAAAGTCAGTTGGTACATGAAGTTGATGCATTAGGTGGAATTATTGGTAAATTAGCTGATGAAACAGCTATACAAAAAAGAATATTAAATGCAAGTAGAGGTCCAGCTGTATGGGCATTAAGAGCTCAGACAGATAAAAGAGAATACTCAAAAAAGATGATTGAAATACTACAAAATACAGATAATTTATCATTAAAAGAAGCAATGATTACTGAACTAGATATCGGAAAAACTGAAGAAATTGGATTGAACTCAAAAAAAATCGTAAAAAAAAGAATAAAGGGTGTAAAGACTTTCTTTGGTAGTTATTATTCAGCAAGATCAGTTATCATCACAGCTGGTACGTTCTTAGAAGGAAGAATATGGATAGGAAATAAATCAATGTCAGCTGGTAGATCGGGCGAACAAGCAGCAAAAGGTCTTACTCAAAATTTACACGAAATTGGTATCAAAACAGAACGTTTAAAAACAGGAACTCCAGCAAGAGTTGATAAAAGAAGTATCATTTTTGATGAATTAGATATTCAACCAAGTACTGCAGCAGATAAATATTTTTCGTTTGATCCAGATATCAAAAATAATATGCCCCAAGTTAGTTGTCATATCACAAGAACAACTACTAAAACACATAAACTAATTCGAGACAATTTACATTTAACTCCCATTTACGGCGGTTTTATTGATAGTAAGGGACCAAGATATTGTCCATCAATTGAAGATAAAATCGTTAAATTTGCTGATAAAGAATCACATCAAATTTTCTTAGAACCAGAAGGAATTAATACCCCTGAAATATATGTTCAAGGATTCTCTACAGGTTTACCTGAAAGTATTCAATTAGAACTTCTAAGAACCTTACCTGGATTAAATGAATGTAAAATGTTGCGACCAGCTTATGCTGTCGAGTATGACTACATACCTGCAACACAACTCCAAACATCACTCGAAACGAAAGAAATTGAATATTTATTTAGCGCTGGACAAATTAATGGAACTACTGGTTATGAAGAAGCAGCAGCACAAGGATTAGTAGCCGGAGTCAATGCGACAAGAAAACTAAACAAAAAAGATCCAATAATCTTCACTAGAGAAAGCAGCTATATAGGAACAATGATCAATGATTTAATTACCAAAGATCTCAAAGAACCATATAGAGTTCTTACTAGTAGGAGTGAATACAGGTTGACCCTTAGAGGAGATAATGCAGATAGGCGATTAACCCCATTAGGTTATGAAATAGGGCTAATTGATGAGAAAAGATGGTCGGTTTATCAAGAAAAAATGAAACTTCTTGAAGAAGAGAAATTAAGATTAAATAACACTCGTTTAAAAAACACGGATGAAATATCAAAAAAACTAGAATTAGCCACGGGATCAAAAATCAAAGGCTCAACAACTTTGAAAGAACTCTTAAAAAGGCCAAACTTTCATTATGCAGATTTAATTAAAAATAATTTGACTGAAAAAAATATAGCTTCTTCAATACAAGAAGGTGTTGAAATAGATATTAAATACGAGGGTTATCTTAAAAGACAAAAAAACAACATTGAACAAATAAATCGTCAAAGCTGTAAATCTCTGCCTCAAGAAATAAATTACGAAAAGATAGATACATTATCTTTAGAAGCTAGAGAAAATTTGAATAAGATAAAGCCAAAAAATTTTGGTGATGCTTCAAAAATTCCTGGAGTTAGCAAAGCTGATTTAACTGCTTTACTCGTTTGGCTAAAAATAAGAGAGATAAAAAAAGATAAGGCAAATATTTTTGCTGAAAAAAAGTTATCATCTTAAAAGCACTCCGTCAGAGCACTGAATAATAAACTTTTTAACTCTCCAAAAATTTTATGGGAAGAAAAAGCCTCTAGTTTTTTAGTGAAGAATTCACTACCAAAAATATCTGGTCCATGGAAATTAATGCTGCTTGGGGATGGAAGTCCAACTAGACATCTGCAGCTTTTAACTAATCAAGAGACGAAAATTAAATTAATTTCAATGCAACTAGATCCTCTATCCACTCAAGAAGGCCCTACAGAATTGAATCAGTTAAAAGGCCCTTTAATTAGAAGACAAGTATGGATCAAAAGCAATAATAAAAACCTAGCATGGGCAGAAAGTTGGTGGAATGCAGATCAAGTGAGTGAAAATTTAAAAGCCAAAGAAGAGCCAATTTGGAAGAATTTGACACAAGACAGATCAGAATTATTTAGAGAAATTGATCGTATTTCACTTGTCAATGCAAAATGGTTAGAAGATCAATTTTGCTTTAAAGGTCCATTCTGGTCAAGAAATTACAGATTTTTTCGAGACAAAAAACCCTTAACTATTATAAGGGAAGTTTTCAATCCAAATTTAGAAACTTTACTGGGTTATTCAGGAATTAAAGAATTTACCAAACTATACTCTTCTTCTTCTTGATCTGGGAAGATTTCTTGATTTTGATTGAACTTGTTGGATTGATTGATCTCTCGAAGTATTATTCTCATTTTCTGAAGCTCTTTGCCATCTTTCAACTTTGAAATCCATTGCATCTGGCCAATCTTCGTCCCTGCTCTCTTTCACATAAGGTAATTTTTTTTGCTCAGTTGTCTGTAAATTTTTTGGTTGCCTTAAAGATATTGCTTCTAAAGGTCTTTTTGAATGCTGTGTAGTAGATTCATAAGAATTTGATTCTCTGGAAAATGTCTGAATATCGCTTTGATCATCGTAAAAATTCTCATCATTCCAATCATCATTGTCTTCATCAAAAAATAAATCCACTTTTTGAGATACCCATCTTCCTACTTTTTTAACACTCTTACTTGTTATTCCTTGAAAATCTGAGTTCCTTCTTTTACCAGGCCTAGCACCAGATACTCCATCAACGAATTGTCTTCCAGTTTCAAAAATTTTATCAACTTGTTTATCAACAATATTTCTATCAAAACTATTTCTAAGATTTTTAATTCTCCTTGAATCCATAAATTATTGTTCTTTTTAAATTATAAATTACATTAAAAAAATAAATAATTCCAAAGATAGAAACAAAAACACATCTAAAAATTTCTAATCAAACAAAATTAAACACTTTTTATTCCACGATCCATTAAAGAAATTTACACAACATTTTTTACAGGCTATATTCTTTATTCTTTTTCTATAAAAAAATTTCTCACCACAATGTTGACAAGTTCCTATATATTTTAATTCTCTCCTTTCTATAGGGAATGAGTGCCTTACAGCAATTTGAAAATTCTTCTCTTTTGAATTAATTTCATGCATCTTTTCTAGGAAATTTGGACCATGTATCTCATTTTTATTTAATATCCTATCTACCCATGCATGAATCATTTCATGACATAAAGTACTGTTTATTTCACAAGTGGATAATTTACTCAAGATAGGTTTCGATAAGATAATTTCAGAATCTATAAAACCATTAATACGTTTTCTTTTATAAAAACCAGCAGTAGTTTTTAATCTATTATCACTCCATCTAACTTTTACTAAAGGTTGATTATTAACCGTTAAAGAATTTTCAAAATATTGGGTATTAAATCTATGAAATAAGGGTAAAAGAGGAATTACAGGCATTATGGATTAAAATTAGTATTATTTTGACAAAAAAAGCCATCAAAAACGATTTCTTTTCTTAAAGTAAGAAAAAACTCAAATTAACATGGATGCAACACTAGTTAAAGATATCGGAATTAAAGCATTATTAGTTGGCGGAGCTGTACTAGTTTCTTTTTGGACTTTTAATGCAGTCAAATTAGTTATAAGCGCCAGAGGAATTAATCCATTAGTAAGAAAGTTTTTCGATCAAATAGCTGCTGGCAGAATTGATGCAGCTTATGGTTTGACTACAAAAACTTATAAAACTCATGTAAAACGACAAGACTTTCTTAAATTTTTAGCTAGTTTAAACCTTAATAAATACAGAAATTTAAAATCAGGAAGACCTAGAGTCCAAGAAGATCAAATCATAATAACTTTGAATTTAAAATCAGAAGACAAACAAGATGAGCTCCCATTAGATTTTACTTTTGCAAAAACTGACAATGATTGGAAAATAGACAGAATAGCAAAAGTGAATTAATAATTTCTTGTGAGGCAAAAAGAATTGTTTAAAGAAGAAATAATACATCAATTAGAATTACACCCAAGTAGATTAGATAAAGAAAAAATCATCTCAGAAGCAATGGAAGAAGGTCTAGATGATTTTTTTGAAGGGATACGTATGGCACTTGATCCATTAGTAACTTTTGGAGTAAAAATTGTCCCTGAGAAAGAGACTGAAAAAAGTCAAAATCTTTTATGGGAAGATTTTAGAAAATTAGCCAACAAGCTTATTCAAAGAGAACTTACAGGTCACGCTGCTCGCGATGCAATTCTTACGGCTATGGAATCTGCTAGAAAAGAAGAATGGAATGGATTTTATAGACGAGTTTTAATTAAAGATCTTAGATGTGGTGTATCTGAAAAAACAATCAATAAGATAGCAAAGAAATTTCCAAAATATGCTATTCCTATTTTTTCTTGTCCTTTAGCTCATGACAGTGCAAATCATGAAAAAAAAATGATAGGAAAAAAGCAAATTGAAATCAAATTAGATGGTGTACGCGTCTTAACTATTATTAGACAAAATAAAGTAGAAATGTTTTCTCGTAATGGGAAACAATTCCATAATTTTGGTCATATTATCACAGAAATAGAAAAAGCCTTAAAAGAAGACCCAGCACCTTATGACTTAGTACTCGATGGTGAAGTGATGAGCGCTAACTTTCAAGATTTAATGAAACAGGTACATAGAAAAGATGGCAAACAAACCAAAGACGCGGTTCTCCACCTATTTGACTTATGTCCCCTTGAAAACTTTCAAAAAGGGAGATGGAACACTAGTCAAACAAAAAGAAGTTTATTAGTGAAAGAATGGGTAGCAAAACATTCTATGCTTCTAAAGCATATACAAACGCTTGAATGGGAAAATGTAGATCTCGACACTATTGAAGGACAAAAAAGATTTGTAGAGCTGAATAAATCTGCTGTGGAAGGTGGTTATGAAGGAGTAATGATTAAAGATCCTGATGCGATGTATGAATGTAAAAGAACACACAGTTGGTTAAAAGCAAAACCTTTCATTGAAGTCACTTTAAAAGTTGTATCAGTTGAGGAAGGCACAGGTCGCAACAAAGGGAGACTGGGAGCAATTCTGGTAGAAGGAATAGATGATGGGTATGAATATAGTCTTAGTTGCGGAAGCGGATTTAGTGATATTCAACGTGAAGAATATTGGTCAAAACGTAATCATCTCATTGGTCAACTTGTAGAAATCAGAGCTGATGCAAAAACCAAGTCAAAGGATGCAGTGGCTTTTAGTCTTAGGTTTCCTAGATTTAAATGCTTTAGAGGATTTAAAGATGGAGAAAAAGTTTAAATTTAAAAATAATATTCAACAAAGTAGTCAGAGAAAAATGTGGTTTTTAAATAAAAAAAATAAAAAACTTGGCTATAAAATATAAGGATAATTATCAGGACTTTTTGAGAGACTTATGACGAAGAAAACAATTTTCAACTTCATAAAAACACCTTGTGGACAGGCAAAATATATAAAATTAGAAGCCAACAAAACTTTACTAGGTAAATTAAGGCTTTTGTGGTTTATCTTAATTGCATCAATTAGAGATTGGAATATTAAAGAGTAAATTCTTAGGAGTTTTCAAAATATTCCCTAGAGTATTTAGCTGATAAATATACAACTAAAAAAGTTGAACTAATTCCAACGATAGTCATATATAAATTATTTGGTGATTGCACATTTTTTAGCTCCTGGATATTTTTTGCCAAACTACCTATTGAGCAATAAAGAAAAGTTCCTGGAATGATTCCAAGAAGACCAAAAGCGAAATCTCGAAATTTAACATTATTCAAACCATAAAAATAATTAAGAATACTAAAGGGAAATATGGGCGATAATCTCGCTAAAAAAATTAATTTAAGTCCGCCTTTTTCTACTACTTTTTCCATAACACTTAATTTTGGATAACGGCTAAAAAGATTTTTTAGCTTTTTTGCAAAAAAACTTTTTGATACAAAAAAAGCAACTAATGCTCCTATAGAAGCAGAGAAAAAAACGATAATTGATCCTAAATATGAGCCATATAAAAAACCTGATAATAAAGATAACCAAGAAGCTGGAAGTATTAATAAAACAATTAAAATATAAATGCAAACAAACGAAAATATCCCAATTCCAGTATTAAAAAAAAATGACAAATTATAAATATTTTCAAGAAATATATTCATTCTCAATTCAAAAGTTCGATTTTTTTAGTAATTCTCTCCTTTTGTATCGAACCCTCATTTAATTTAAATCTGCATTCATCAACAATATCTTTTGGAGCCTTATCAACGAAATTTTTATTAGATAATCTTTTATTTAAATTTTCTAATTCAATAGTCACCTTTGTTAAATCCTTGGTTAACCTTTCCTTTAATGCATCTATATTTACAAAATCCTGAAAAGGTAAGTAAACCTCTAAATCACTAATTATCCCAGAAAAAGATTTAGCAAACTCTTTTTTATCAACAGCATTAGTTTTAAAAATAAACACTTCAGAAGATTTAGTTAAGGTTTGAATATCGTCAACTAAAGTTTTTAAAAAATCAATCAATTCATCATTGTCTGAAATTAAATATACAGGACCTTTTTCTGATGGCTTAAGACCTAATTCAGCTCTCAAATTTCTAATCAGCCTAATAATTTCAAAGAGTTGATGAAAGGAATTATCAAGCTTATTATCAACAAATTTATTTTCATGAATTGGCCATTTTTGAAGAGATAATAATGCATTATCTGGTTTTATTTGCAGTACATGCCAAAGTTCCTCAGTAATGTGCGGCATAAAAGGATGAATCATTACCAAAATATCATTCAGCACTTTTATTAAAACTTTTTCAGATATTTGTCTATTTTTAGTCTCTTTATTATTAAACCTTTGTTTAGCAAATTCTACGTACCAGTCACAAAAATCATTCCATGCAAATTCATATAAAAGTTTTGCAGATTCACCCAATTTATATTCTTTCAACAAAGCAGCCACTTTTGTATTTACCTGATTCAATTTTGATAAAATCCACTTATCACATAACTCTAAAGAAGTTTCATCACTCTCATTAAGCGAACAATTATTGTTAAAAGTTTTATTAATTAACACAAATTTAGTTGCATTCCACAACTTATTCGCAAAATTTCTTGAAGCTTCAACAGTTGAAGATGTATCTTTTTTTCTATCAAAATCAAGCCTGATATCTTGTCCAGCGCCTGCAACTTCTCTAATTAAAGCAAATCGTAGAGCATCAGAACCATATTTATCAATTAATAGTATTGGATCAATACCATTACCTGAACTTTTACTCATTTTTTTATTGTTTTCATCTCGAACTAGACCATGAATATAAACATCCTTAAAAGGAATATTATTCGTAAAAGTATTCCCCATCATTGTCATTCTGGCCACCCAGAAAAAAATAATATCGAATCCAGTAACAAGAACATTATTTGGATACCATTTTTTAAAATCCGGATCATTTGTATTTGGCCAACCAAGGGTTGAGAAAGGCCATAAACCACTTGAAAACCATGTGTCCAAAACATCTTTATCACGAACCAATTTAATATTTAATCCAAATTTTTTATTAGCTTCGATTAACGCATCTTCTTCATTTCTTGCAACTATATATGGAGTATTTTGTTCTATTGAGTCTTGAGAGTCATCTAAAACATACCATGCTGGTATTTGGTGCCCCCACCACAATTGGCGACTAATACACCAATCATTAATATTCTCTAACCAATCCTTATAAACTTTCTCCCAGCGTGAAGGAATAAAAGATGGTTTTTTAGAATCAATTTCATTAAGACATCCTTTTGATATATCATCCATTTTCAAAAACCATTGTGTTGACAATAAAGGTTCTATTGGCACCTTACCTCTATCAGAAAAAGGAACAGTATGTTTATAATCCTCTATCTTTGTCAAAAGGCCTAAGTTATCCAATTCTTTGATAATTTTCTTTCTAGCTTCATATCTATCTAAATTTTGAAAAATACCTGCATTAATATTTAAAGTTCCATCTTTGTTCATTACATTAATCTGTTTTAAATTATGCCTTTTTCCTATTGCAAAATCATTTGGATCATGGGCTGGAGTAACCTTCACACAACCAGTACCAAAATCTTTATCAACATGTGAATCGGCGATAATAGGTATTTCTCTATCAACAAAAGGGACTTTTACTTTGACACCAATAAATTCTTTATATCTATCATCATCAGGATTAACTGCCACAGCAGTATCACCCAAAAGAGTTTCTGGTCTTGTTGTTGCAACTTCTAGGTACTTATCTAACTGTTCACCACTTTCAGAAATTAAAGGGTATTTAAAATGCCATAAATGACCATTTACTTCTTGCATTTCAACTTCAAGATCACTTACGGCAGATTGAGATTCAGGACACCAATTAACCAAATATTCGCCTCTATAAATTAAATTCTTTTTATAGAGAATATTAAAAGCCTCAATAACTGCTTCATTTAATTTTTGATCAAGAGTAAATCTTTCTCTAGTCCAATCAACTGAATATCCTATCCTTTTTAATTGAGAAACTATTCTTCCACCACTTTGTTCTTTCCAGTTCCATGCTCTTTTAAGAAATTCATCTCTTCCAATATCTTCGCTTGTTTTGCCTTCACTTTTTAGTTGTTTTTCAAGAATAGTTTGAACAGCTATTGAAGCATGATCAGTTCCTGGTAAGCACAAAACATTTTTGCCTAAAAGTCTTTGAAAACGTACCACAACATCTATCAAAGCAGTATTAAATGCATGCCCCATATGCAAAGATCCAGTGACATTTGGTGGCGGAATAACAACACAAAAAGGCTCCCCATCATCCTCAGGGTTAGGACTAAACGCCCTTAGACTTTGCCATTTTTCTTGCCACTTTTTCTCTACTTCAAAAGGTGAATAATTCTCTAAGGATAATTGATCATTCATCTCTGTCATGTCCAAATTTTATTTCAATAAACTTTTTGTTTTATTTTATCTTGAGAGCAGCCAATTAATGAAAATAATATTAGTTTGCAAAAAAAGACAAATACATTCTACAAAAGTTTGAAGCCAGAACCGCAGGAACAACGCTTTGCATTTTTTGGTGTTGAAATGAGAAATCCACCACCGCTCAAATCACCGTAGTAATCTAATTTTAAATCTTTAAGTAAATTAAACTTTTTCACATCCGCGAATAAAGTTACTCCTTCAGTTCTTGAAATAGGGGATCCATTACATTTACCTGGACTTAATTTAATATGCATCCATCCTTCGGAACAATTTTTATCCTCTACCAAATCAATCGACATTTCTCCTGGAGAACCTCCAAAAGATGCTTGCCTAGATAGTTCTGAAGCAGCACTTTGACTGATTGAAAGATTGACGATCTCAGTCATTAGAAAAATAATAGATGGGCGATCCAGGGTTCGAACCAGGGACATCCTGCTTGTAAGGCAGGCGCTCTACCGCTGAGCTAATCGCCCTTATAATAAACCATTCTAATAGATGAAGTTGAAATATTTATACTAAGTATTTAAATATTTCATGATTGAGGCAAAATTAAATTAATAAAATATATCCTATGTCCTCAAACGATAGATATAACATACAAAAAAATTCAGATTTAGAGACTTTAGAAAGCTTTAAAATTTTAATATCTAATATCAAAGCATTAAAAGATAAAACTTGGGGATGCCCTTGGCAGAAAATACAGTCTCATAAATCGTTGATCCCATTTTTACATGAAGAAAGTAATGAGTTTATAGATGCGATATATGAAAAAAAAGCGGATAACATATGTGAAGAGTTAGGAGATCTTTTATTACAAGTAATGCTTCATGCAGAAATCGGTTATGAAAAAAAAGAATTTGAACTAAATGATGTTATAAAAAATCTAAACAAGAAAATTATTAATAGACATCCATATATTTTTAAAAAAAAAGAAATAGTATCTCTAGAAAAATCGCAACAAATTTGGGAAAACATTAAAAATTCAGAAAAAGAAGCACCTGATATGGAATCATCAATTAGTAAAAATTTAAATATGAAAATCAAAAATTTACCTCCATTGGTTGGAACGGATAAAATCACAAATGTTGTTAAAGAATATGGTTTCAAATGGGAGAGTACCGATCAAATTTTTGAAAAGTTAGAAGAAGAGATTAGTGAATTAAAGGAAGCAATTAAATCTAATAATGATTCAGAAATAAAAAATGAATTTGGGGATATTTACTTTACCCTTCTGAATCTCTCAAACTTTTTAAAAATAAATCCTGAATCAGCTCTTCAAAAAACTAATAAGAAATTTTTAAACAGATTTACAATCGTGGAAGAGCATGCAGGAGATAATATTAAAAAACAAACTCCTAGAGACTTTCAACGGCTTTGGCAAATAGCCAAGCAAAAAATGGCAGGAAAAATTCCTAAAAGCAAATGACAAATATTACAACATGGATAGATGAATATCATAAAGGCTCAAGATTCGGCCTAAATGGGAAAATTCTTTTCAAAAAAACCTCAAAATATCAAGAAATTATTGTTATTGAAAATGAATTTTATGGTAAAGCGTTAATGTTAGATGGTTGCTGGATGACATCATTAAAAGACGAGAAATATTATCATGAGTGTCTTGTGCATCCTGCATTAAGTAGCATTTACGAAAAATCTAATGTACTAATTATTGGCGGTGGTGACGGTGGTACTGTAAGAGAATGCGTCAAATATTCTCAAATATCAAAAATTGATTTAGTAGAAATTGATGAGGAAGTAATCAAAATATCTAAAAAATTTCTAAAAGAAATTGGAGGGGAAGCATGGAATGACAAAAGATTAGAAATACATGTTGATGATGGCGTTAAATGGGTAAAAAAAACAAGAGATAATTTTTACGACGTTATATTTATAGATTGTTCAGATCCCTCAGAATTTTCAAATTTATTATTTTCAGATTCTTTTTATAAAGAATGTAAAAGAATACTTTCACCAAGTGGGATATTAGCAACGCAAAGCGAATCCCCTGAATCATTCAAAAATATTCATATAAATATTTTGAAAACACTAAAAAATATATTTAAAGTTTCTGAAACTATGTATTCCTTTGTGCCTATATATCCAAGCGGGATTTGGAGTTGGACATTTGCTTCTTCAGAAAATCTAAATTTATCAAAGCAAAATTATGATGAAGTCGTAAAAATAGAAAAAGAATGTGAAATTTGGAATTTAAATTTTCAAAATGCAGCATTCAAAATGATGCCCAATAAAATTGTAAAAGAACTAGATTCATAAGATGACAAAAAATTTATTTAATAACGAAAATGCAATTTATATGGGAGCAAAAAGAAGTCCTGAGAATTGCTCAATTGGTATTTTTGGTGTTAATTATGACGGGACCTGTTCGTTTAAACCAGGAGCAAGATTTGGTCCAGATGCAATTAGACAAGTCAGTATTTGTTTAGAAACATATTGTCCAAAAATAAATAAAGACTTAGAGGATATTAGGTATGCTGATTTTGGATCAATACTAATTGATAAAAATGACTCAAAGTCCGTTATTGAATCGGTAAAATTAGCAACAAATTATTTAATTAGTAAACGCCTTAGTCCTATTATGCTTGGAGGCGAGCACTCTATTACAAGAGGTGCTATTGAAGCATTAGTAAAAAAATATCCAGATTTGATATTGGTTCAACTTGATGCTCATGCAGATTTAAGAGAATCATATATAGGGAATGAACATAGTCATGCTTGTACTATGAAAAGATGCTTAGAAGTGCTACCTGAAAAAAAAATTTTGCAAGTTGGAATTAGAAGTGGAACTAAAGAAGAATTTGAAATTATGCATAACAACAACCAATTAGTTAACTTTTGTCCAGGCGGAAATGCACATGAGTTAAAACAAGCTCTTCTCCCATACGCTAATTCTCCAATCTATTTAACAATAGATTTAGATTGGTTTGATCCCAGTTTACTAGCAGGGACGGGCACTCCAGAACCGGGAGGATTTTTTTGGAATGATTTTGAAGAAATACTGAAAACTTTAAAAGACCTTAGGATTGTAGCTTCAGATATTGTGGAATTATCTCCAGAAATTGATAAAAGCGGAGTAAGTAGTATAGTTGCAGCCAAAGTACTCAGAAGCTTAATTTTGTCATTAGAAAATATGCAATAAAAAATTTCTAAACTACAGTGTAAAAATACTAAATACAAACTAAATATTTCATGGATTTGCTAAAAAGTCCTCTTTATTCAAAATATGTAGAATCAAATGCAAAATTAGTGGATTTTGCAGGTTGGGAAATGCCCATCTCATTTTCAGGATTAATTAAAGAGCATGAATCAGTTAGATCTTCAGCAGGATTATTTGATATTTCTCACATGGGTGTGATTTCTATCAAGGGAATCAATCCAAAGGATTATATTCAAAAACTTTTTCCTACTAATTTATACTCATTTTCTGAAGGACAGGGACTCTATACAGTAATGCTCAATGATAAAGCAGGAATAATAGATGACTTAATAATTTATGACCTTGGTATACAAGAAAATGACATCTCAGAATTATTGTTAATAGTTAATGCAAGTAGATATGAAGAAGATTTTAAATGGATAAAAAATAATTTAAATATGTCTGAAATTTCGATAACAAATTTCAAAAAAGACAAAGTACTTTTAGCACTACAGGGAAAAAACTCATTCAATTTATTTGAAGAATGGATTGAATCTTCGATCTCACATATCCCTAACTTTGGATGCGAATATAAAATTTTTGAACATATTTCGCCTACAGAAAAAATTTTCTTTTCAAAGACAGGCTATACGGGGGAAAATGGTCTAGAAATACTTTTATCTAAAAAAGCAGCAATTAATTTATGGGATTTCTCAATTTCCAAAAATGTTGCACCTTGTGGTTTAGGAGCACGAGATACTCTTAGACTTGAAGCAGGCATGCATCTTTATGGTCAAGACATAAATGAAGAAACTTCTCCATATGAAGCTGGGTTAGGCTGGCTAGTACATCTAGAAAATAATCACCAATTCTTTGGAAGAAGATTTCTTGAAGAGCAGTCAAGATTAGGTATTAAAAAAAAGTTAGTTGGTCTCTCTATAGAAGGTAAAGCAATAGGAAGAAAAGGTTGCGCAGTTCTTAAAGGTGAAGAAAATATTGGGACTATCACAAGCGGTAGTTGGTCTCCAACTAAACAACAAGCTATAGCTTTTGCATACATCAACACTTCGCACGCCTTAATCAATAATGAAGTTCAAATATCAATAAGAGGCAAAAAATTCAAAGGGGTAATAACAAAAAGAGCGTTTTATAAAAAAAATTATTAACTAAATTTACCCTTAAAGAATTATTATAAGTTATTGATAAATAAATCATACTTAGATGAGAAACAAAATTTGCAAAGAACTCAATAATGCAGATGTTGGTAAATTAATTAATTTGTGCGGATGGGTAGATAGAAGAAGAGATCATGGTGGTGTAATTTTTATTGATTTAAGAGACCATAGTGGATTTCTACAAATAACAATTAACCCCGATGATGGTACAGATCTATTTAAACAGGCAGAAACTCTAAGAAATGAAACAGTAATAATGGTTAACGGAATTATTAACAAAAGGCCAAAAGATTCCATAAATAAAAATTTAAGTACTGGGGAGTTAGAGCTTAAAGTTAAAGATTTGCAAATTCTCAACCAAATTAAAAAAAACCTACCTTTTCCAGTATCTATACATGATTATGAAAATACAAAAGAGGAACTCAGATTAAAATATAGATACCTTGATTTAAGAAGAGGTAAATTACTAGATAATTTAAAAACAAGACATAAAATTATTAAAGTTGCTAGAGAATTTCTTGATAATTTTGGATTTACAGAAGTAGAGACTCCATTACTTACAAAATCAACTCCAGAAGGCGCTCGCGATTTTCTTGTTCCAGCACGTCTTTCAAATGGAGAATTTTTTGCTTTACCTCAATCCCCACAACTATTTAAACAACTTTTAATGGTAGGGGGCTTAGATAAGTATTATCAAATCGCAAAATGTTTTCGTGATGAAGACTTAAGGGCTGATAGACAGCCAGAGTTTACTCAATTAGATATTGAGATGAGCTTTATAAGTGAAGAAGAAATAATTTCTTTTAACGAAAGTCTTATAAAAAAAATATGGAAAGAAGTGTTAAATATTAATTTTAATAATGCTTTTCCAAGAATGTCATGGCAAGCAGCAATGGATAATTACGGCACTGATAGACCAGATACTAGATATCAAATGTTGTTAAAAGATTTAGGAGGAGTATTAGGTGATATTGGCTTTAATATTTTCACCAAAGCAATTAAGTCTGGAGGTTATATAAAATCCATAACAGTAAAAGGAGGCAATTCAAGTATTAGCAACGTAAGAATTAAACCAGGAGGTGACATCTTCCAAGTAGCTCAAGATGCAGGAGCTGGTGGTTTGGCCTTTATAAGAGTCAAAGGAGATGAGCTTGAGACTATTGGGGCAATTAAAAATAATTTAAGTGAAGAGCATATAGCTGATATTTTAAAAATCACAGAAGCCAAAGATGGAGACTTAATCCTCTTAGGAGCTGGAGATAAACAAATTGTTAATCAGTCATTAGATAGGGTTAGACAATACATCGCAAAAGACTTAAATCTCATAGATAAAAGTAAATGGAATTTCTTATGGGTAACTGATTTCCCAATGTTTGAGAGAAATGAAGAGGAAAATAGATATGAAGCTTTACATCATCCTTTTTGTTCTCCAAAAAATATAAAATCTAAAGATCCTGAAAACTTGCAAAAAGAAATCAAGGACTCTATAGCAAATGCTTATGACTTAGTTCTTAATGGATTGGAATTAGGAGGTGGCTCTTTACGTATTTATGAAGCAAACTTGCAAAAAGAGGTTTTGAAAACGGTAGGACTTACTTCTAAAGAGATTAATGAAAAATTTGGATTTTTAATAGAAGCCTTAGAAATGGGTGCTCCTCCTCATGGTGGAATAGCGTTTGGATTAGATCGTATTACCATGCTGATCATAGGTGCAGATTCAATCAGAGAAACAATAGCGTTTCCAAAAAATCAACAAGCAAAATGTCTTCTCACAAATGCGCCTTCAAATGTCTCAGAATCACAATTAAAAGAATTAGATATTGAAATAACAATTGATGAATAAGAATATATATGGATGTTCTAAAAGTTTTTTGTTTAAATAAAATATAAGGAGGCAGTGCTTAATTAAAAATATTTAATGTCAAAATTTGTTTTTGTCACCGGAGGAGTAGTTTCTAGTATTGGTAAGGGAATTGTAGCTGCAAGCTTAGGTAGATTATTAAAGTCTAGAGGATATAGTGTTTCAATATTAAAACTAGATCCATATCTAAATGTTGATCCAGGCACAATGAGCCCTTTTCAACATGGAGAAGTATTTGTAACTGAAGATGGGGCTGAAACCGATCTAGATTTAGGTCACTACGAAAGATTTACTGATACTGCAATGACTAGGTTGAACAGTGTAACAACGGGATCTATTTATCAAGCAGTTATTAATAAAGAAAGAAGAGGTAATTATAACGGTGGAACTGTGCAAGTAATACCTCACATAACGGGAGAAATTAGAGAAAGGATTCATAGAGTAGCCTCTAACAGCAATGCAGATATTATTATTACTGAAATTGGTGGAACAGTTGGTGATATTGAATCTCTACCTTTTTTAGAGGCAATAAGAGAATTCAAAAATGATGTCAATAGGAACGATGTTGCATACATACACGTAACATTACTTCCTTACATCAAAACTTCTGGCGAAATAAAAACTAAACCAACACAACATTCAGTGAAAGAATTAAGATCAATTGGAATTCAACCAGATTTACTTGTATGCCGAAGTGATAAATCTATTAATGAAGCTCTTAAAAAAAAGCTTAGTGGTTTTTGCGGTGTCAATATCAACTCTGTAATTGAAGCCTTAGACGCAGACAGTATTTATTCTGTACCTCTTTCTTTAAAAAAAGAAGGTTTATGCAAAGAAACCCTGAAGTATTTAGACCTTGAAGATAAAAAATGTGATTTGGAAAATTGGGAGCAACTTATACACAACCTTAGAAATCCTGGAGATCCAATAAAAGTTGCCCTTGTAGGCAAATATATTGAACTTGGAGATGCATATTTATCCGTTGTTGAAGCTTTAAGACATGCATGCATTGAACAAAAGGCTTTATTAGATTTAAATTGGGTAAGTGCTGAAATGATAGAAAAAAATTCAGCAGAAACTTACTTAAATGAAGTTGATGCAATTGTCGTACCCGGTGGATTTGGCAATAGAGGAGTCAATGGAAAAATTTCGGCTATAAAATTCGCAAGAGAAAATAAAATTCCCTTTTTAGGTTTGTGCCTTGGTATGCAATGTGCAGTTATAGAATGGGCCAGGAATGTAGCTAATCTTCCAGATGCATCTAGTTCAGAACTAGACCCAAACACTCCAAATCCAGTGATACATTTATTACCAGAACAGGAAGATGTAGTTGATTTAGGTGGAACAATGAGACTTGGAGTTTATCCATGTAGATTGACAAAAAATACCACTGGAAAAAACTTATATGATGAAGATGTTATTTATGAGAGACATCGACATAGATACGAATTTAATAATTACTACAAACAAAGTTTTTTAGATTCTGGATACAAAATTAGTGGTACATCACCAGATGGCAGGTTAGTTGAGTTAATTGAGTTAGAAAATCATCCATACTTCTTAGCCTGTCAATATCATCCTGAGTTTTTATCACGACCTGGCAAACCTCATCCTTTATTTAAAGGATTAATAAAAGCCTCTCAAGGTAAGTTAACTCAATCAAATTAATATTCTTTATTTTTTTGAATGAAAATGACAAATTTTTTACCCTTAGTCGAACAATTTCATTCATTACAAGGTGAAGGTTATCACGCTGGGAAAAGTGCTTTTTTTATAAGATTAGCCGGATGTAAAGTTGGATGTTCGTGGTGCGATACCAAGAATTCATGGGACGAGAAAAAACACCCTTCTATATCAATTGAAAAAATAATAGATCGCATAAAAATTGCCAAAAAAAAAGGAGCATCTTTTTGCGTTATTACAGGTGGAGAACCTTTACAACATAACTTGGATAATTTTTGCAAAGCCATAAAAAAAATGACGATGGGAGAGGATCAAAAGCCAATGAAGATTCATATTGAGACAAGTGGAGTTAATTCGATATCAGGAAGCTATGACTGGATTACTTTATCTCCTAAAAGACACTCACCTCCAAAAGATTATTTTTTAAAAAACTGTAATGAAATCAAAATAATCATAAATAAAATAGAAGATATTGAATTTGCTATTCAAATAAAAAAAGAAACTTTAAAACAATATCAACTCTCTAAAAGCGAAGATAGATTAACAAAAAAAGATAAAATTTTTTATTTACAGCCAGCATGGAACAATACGAATGGTTTTTCTCTTGCTATCGATTTCGTAAAAAATAACCCCGATTGGAAATTGAGCCTTCAAACTCACAAATACTTAAAAATTAATTGAAATCATATGACTCTTAAAAATAAATCGATAGTAGTTTTATTATCTGGAGGTTTAGATTCTTCAACAGTTACTGGAATCGCAAAAAAATCCGAAGCTAAAATTTTCGGCCTTTCATTTGACTACGGTCAACGTCATAAAAAAGAATTAAATTCTGCATCAATAATTGCAAAACACTTTGATATCGAAGAATTTAAAATCATTAAACTTGACTTATCTTTATGGGGAGGCTCGTCATTAACTGATACTCAAAAAAATATTCCAATAGAAGGAGTACAAACTAATAAAATTCCTAATACTTATGTTCCTGGGAGAAATACCATATTTATTTCCGTTGCACTAAGTTATGCCGAAGCAATAGATGCGGATTTTATAGGATTAGGAGTTAATGCACTAGATTATTCTGGTTATCCAGATTGCAGGCCTGACTACATTAAAAAATTTCAAGAGTTAGCAGATTTAGCCAATAAAAGAGGAAGAGAAAATAATCCAATAACACTTTGGACACCACTATTAGATTTAAATAAAGAGGAAATTTTTAAATTAGCTTTTGATAATCATGTCCCTTTAGATAAAACATGGAGTTGTTATTCGGGCAATTCAAAACCATGCGGTAAGTGTGATAGCTGCAGAATTAGAAATGCCGCTTATGAAAAATGGCTTAAAAACAATAATAAAAAATGAAAATAAAAAAAATAATTCTAGAAAAATGGATAGATCCAGCACTGATTACGCATCATCTAACAAAAAAATTCGGAGATAAAGGATTAGCTTGGCTAGACAGTGATGGTAAAGAAAATGGGGAATGGTCAATAATAGGAATTAAACCTAAAAAAATAATTCAATCAAGAGATATCAATAACTTAGACAAAACTAATAATCCATTTAACAATTTAAGAAATATTGAAAAAGGATTTTGGATCGGATGGTTAAGTTATGAAGCTGGAGTTTTCATAGAACCCAAAAACCCATGGCGAAAATCTAATATGGCAACTTTATGGATTGCATCATATGATCCAATCATTAAATGTAATCTAATAAAAAAAGAAATAATTATCGAAGGCACAAACTCATCTGAACTGATGGATTATAAAAACATAATCAACAATATTAAAAATATTGAAGAAGAAAATATTATAAAAACAAATTTGAATTTTGATTTTTCAAAAATCAATTTGGACGAAATGGCTGAAAAATTTCAGAAAAATATTCTAAAATTGAAAAAACTAATTTCCTTAGGGGATATATTTCAAGCAAACCTAACAACTAAATGCGAAATTGAATCTTCCAAAAACTATAATCCTCTAGATATTTATTTGAAAATAAGAAGGAAATTAAGAGCTCCCTTTGGAGGAATAATAATAAATAATGATAATTATAAAGAGGCTGTATTATCTACCTCGCCAGAAAGATTTATAAAAATAGATAATAAAAATTTTGTAGAATCAAGACCAATCAAAGGAACTAGATCCAGAGATAAGGATTTAGATCAAGACGCACTTAATGCTATCGATTTAATAACGAACGAAAAAGATAGAGCCGAAAATATTATGATTGTTGACCTAATAAGAAATGATTTAAGTAAAGTTTGCGAAACAGGAAGTATTATGGTGCCAGAAATATTAAAGCTAGAAAGTTTCTTAAAAGTTCATCATCTAACATCAGTAATCATAGGCAAATTAAAAAAAGACAAAAACTGGATTGATTTACTAAAAGCTTGTTGGCCTGGGGGCTCTATAACTGGAGCACCTAAATTAAGATCATGTCAGAGACTTTTTGAATTAGAAGAATGTGAACGTGGACCATACTGTGGCTCATTTTTGAAGCTTGACTGGAATGGAGAGTTTGACAGCAATATACTAATAAGATCATTTTTAATTAAAGACAAAAAAATCAATATATATGCTGGGTGCGGAATAGTTATTGACTCAAACCCTGAAGAGGAAACTAATGAACTAAAGTGGAAACTTTTACCATTAATTGATTCACTCAAATGATTGAAACATTAGGCTGGCACAAGGATCAATGGTTGGATATTGATAAAATATTTATTGCTGCTAATAATAGAGGATTAAAATTTGCTGATGGTATATTTGAGACCATTTTGATAAAAGAAAACAAACCTATTCTTTTTGATGAACATCTGAAAAGGTTAGAAAAAAGTAGCAAGATTTTAAATATTAATCTCAAAATAAATAAATTAACTTTGAGACAACTTATTCACGATGGGATTAGAAAGTTATCACTTAAAAATGATCAATTTGCTTCAGTAAGAATAAACTATAGTCGAGGAACTAATGAAGGTCGAACACTAACAATCGATAGCACTTCAGAGACAAAAGATTTGGATAATTTATGGCTTGAGTTCTATAGAATCAAACCAAATTTTAATCCGATAAGCGTTTGCATAAGTCAAACGGAAAAAATAAATGAATTCAGTTTTATAAGTAAATGCAAAACATTTTCATATAATCAAGCAATACAAGTTTTGACAGAAGCTAATAAAAAATCATTTGATGATTCTATCCTTTTGAATACGTCAGGTGAACTATGTTGTGGAAGTACATTTAATCTTCTAATTAAAAGAAATAATCAATGGATAACTCCTAGAAAAGAGAGCGGCTGTTTAGAGGGGATTATGGTTTCTGAAGCTTTAAAATTGAAAATTGTAAAAGAAGAATTAATTTCTCCAGAATTTCAAAATGATGACATAATAGTTGCAATTAATAGCTTATCTTGCAGACAAATTAATCAAGTTAATGATTTAAAGCTTAAACCTAAATTCGATCCAATTTACTTTTGGGATTTATTATATAGTTGAACTTTATTAATATCTGGTAAATAGACATCAGATACTTTAGTTATATTGTTATTAACCTTAAATTCAACAATTTTTCCAATAATGATAATTGATGGAGCTAAAAATTCTTTATCTCTGATTTTATCTGGAAGATCATCTAATTTCTCTATCAAACATTTTTGATTTTTTAAAGTAGCTTCTTGAATAACAGCGCATTTGGTACTCTTATCTAAACCACCTAGAATTAATTCTTCCACAATAAATTCAATATTTTTTATACCCATAAAAATTACTAAGCTATCTGATGATTTAGCTAAATCTCTCCAGTTCACTGTCTTTTTTTCCTTATCTACACGCTCATGTCCAGTGACAAAAGTTACGGAACTTGCAGCATCTCTATGGGTTAGTGGAATACCAAAATATGCGGGCGCAGCTATCCCAGAAGTAATACCAGGAACGATTTCAACTAAAATTCCATTTTTTTCTAAAATTGATACCTCTTCACCACCTCTTGAAAAAACGAATGGGTCTCCCCCTTTAAGCCTTACAACATTTTTGCCTTCTTTTGCTAATTTCAAAATAAGATCATTAGTTTCAGACTGAGGCACAGAACACTTCCCGGCTCTTTTGCCTACATGGAAGATTTCTGTATTTTTTCCTGCCTCTTTTGTTATTTCATCTGGGATTAAAGCATCATGAACTAATGCATCACAATTTTTTATTAGGCGTAAAGCTTTAAGAGTCAAAAGCTCAGGGTCACCAGGACCTGCTCCAACTAAATAAACAATGCCGGGCACAATAATCTCCATTAACAAGTATGGTAGTAAAAGTTAATCGCAATGAAGGTAAATATTGTGAAAGAAAGTTTATTAAAACCAAATAAAAAATTTACTCTCCTTAGTGCGTTTATCACTCTCCTAAATGATCGTTTAAGTGAAAGTATACTGTTACCCATATTACCCTCTTTTGTTTTACTTTTTGACTCTAAAGCAAGTACATATGGTTTATTATCATGCACTTACCAATTAGCTCAATTTACAGCTTCTCCTTTTATAGGACTTATGAGTGATAGATATGGAAGAAGACCTGTCACTCTTTTTTGTATTACTGGTTCAGTAATAGGAATATCAATATTATCTTTTACAGTTCTTTTTAATTGGTCAAATTCAATAGCCACTATCCCGTTATTTTTATTATTTTTAGCGAGACTAATTGACGGTTTAAGTGGGGGGACTGCAGCTACTGCAACAACAATTCTTGCAGATATTTCAAGCCCTGAAAAAAGAGCAAAAACATTTGGTCTTATTGGTGTAGCTTTTGGTTTAAGTTTTTTCTTAGGTAATATTTTTGTTGTAATTTTTGCAAGAAATACAAATAATAATTTTATTATTCCAGTTTTGATAGCCTCAATCATTCCAATAATAAATTTTCTCCTTGTATTTTTTTACTTACCAGAAACCAAGCCTAATAGTGAAATCAATAAATCAAAAACTCCTTTAAAAAACCCTTTAAAAGCTCTATTTACAGTTTTCAAAGAAGAAAAGATTAAAAAATTATCATTAGCTTTTTTTATTTACTTTATAGCTTTTACTGGGTTAACTAATATCCTTATATTTTTCCTCCAAGAATCTTTAAACTGGACGACAAAAGCATCAAGCGGAACTCTTGTTGTAGTAGGAATCATTGCGATTATCGTTCAGGGAGGATTAATTGGACCTCTGGTAAAGCAATTTGGCGAAATGCGATTAACACTTATCGGATCTGGCTTTATTCTAGTGGCGTGTGCTCTTTTAATAACTGCTCCAAAAGAAAATGCGACGATTAATATTTATTCAGCTGTTTCATTTTTAGCCGTTGGGGCAGGATTAATTACGCCCACCTTAAGAGCACTAATATCAAAGAAATTAGACGTTGATAAACAAGGATCAATTTTAAGTAACCTTCAGGGTCTTCAGAGTCTTGGAGGGGTTTTAGGAATTGCAATGGCCGGAAGGGTTTATGATAGTTTTGGTCCTAAATCACCTTTTATAGCTGGTTCCGTTATCTTACTTTTCATGATATACCTTATTGCAGAGGGTAAAAATAATAATTCTTTTAACAAACAAAATTCAAAAGTATCTTAATGAAAAGCCAGGCTGATGTTTTTATTAATAGAGAATTAAGTTGGATTGAGTTCAATAAAAGAGTACTCCTAACTGGTATGGAAAAAGAGTATAAAATCCTAGATAAAGTAAAATTTTGTTCAATTTTTAGTAATAATCTAGATGAATTTTTTATGGTAAGGGTAGCCTCATTAAAGGCTCAGGTTGAAGCAGGAATTACAAAAAAAAGTATTGATGGACTTACACCAAAAGAGCAATTAGAAAAAATAAACAAAGAAGTAAAAAAATTAACCACTCTTCAAGAAAGCTATGTAAATAATGAATTAAATGATGAATTGCAAGAAAAAGGTGTGATTTTAAAAAAATATAATGACCTAAGTGAAAATCAAAGAAATTGGTGTAATAACTTCTTTACTTCATCTATTTTCCCTTTATTAACTCCATTAGTTGTTGATCCAGCACATCCATTCCCATTTATAAGTAATTTAAGTCTTAATTTGGCAGCTCTAATAAAGGATGGGGAAGATTCTAAAAATCAGTTTGTCAGAGTAAAAATACCAACAAAAAATATAAATAGATTTATACAAATTCCCAATGAAATTATTCAAAGTAGTGATGAAAATTCTCACTTTTTCATAAGTGTTGAGGATTTAATTGGGAATAATATAGATTCTCTGTTCAACGGAATGGAATGTATAAATTATTCTTTTTTTAGAGTGACAAGGGATGCAGATTTAGAATTAAAAGAACTTGAAGCTGATGATCTGCTTTTAGCAATTGAACAAAGTTTGCAAAAGAGAAGATTAGGCGGAGACGTAGTTAGATTAGAAGTTGAATCGGATATGCCAGAAAATATCCTAAAATTACTTATTGAAAGTATCTCAATACAAAAAGAATATATTTACTTTTGCAAAAGTTTTTTAGGCCTTGACGATTTAAATCAGCTTACAAAAATTAATAGAAATGATTTAAAAGAAAATCTGCTAATTGGAAAAACTCACCCGCAATTAAAAGATTTAAATTCACCTTTAAACAAAAACTATAATTCTATTTTTAAGATACTTAGAAAAAAAAATATTCTACTTCATCATCCATACGACTTATTTAGAACTTCGGTTGAAGAATTTATTAACAAGGCGGCTGATGATCCGCTAGTTATGGCTATAAAAATAACTTTATATAGAGTTTCAAAGGATTCACCTATTATCGCAGCATTAATGAGAGCTGCAGAAAATGGTAAAGAAGTAATGACTCTTGTTGAACTAAAAGCAAGATTTGATGAAGACAATAATATTCAATGGGCAAAACAACTTGAACAAGCTGGAATTCATGTTGTATATGGAATTATAGGATTTAAAACACATACAAAAATAGCTTTAGTAGTGAGAAAAGAAAAAGGACGATTAAGAAATTATTTTCATATTGGCACGGGAAATTATAACTCTAATACTTCAAGGTTTTATACAGATTTAGGATTACTTTCAACAGATCCAGAGATTTCTTCGGATTTACTTGAATTGTTTAATTACTTATCAGGTTTTTCTAAACAAAAAAGTTATCACAAATTATTAGTTTCTCCCTCATCGATGAGAGAAAAATTTATTTTTCTCATAAAAAGAGAAATTAAAAATGCAGTAGAGGGTAAAAAAGCTGAAATAATTGCAAAAATGAATTCTTTAGTAGACCCTGAAATAATTAAACTTCTTTATTTAGCTTCTGATTCAGGTGTAAAAATTAGTCTTATCATAAGAGGTATTTGTTGCTTATATCCCCAAAGAAAAAATTTAAGTGAAAATATTAAAGTCATCAGCATTATTGGCCATTTTCTTGAACACTCAAGAATTTTTTGGTTTTGTAATAACGGTGATAATGAGGTTTTGATTGGGAGTGCAGATTGGATGAGAAGAAATCTTGATAGAAGAATAGAAGCTGTTACTCCAATAGAGGATATTGAATTGAAATCTAAAATATACTCGCTTTTGCAAACCTACATTAAAGATGATTACTTTTCTTGGATAATGAAGGAAGATGGTTCTTATTCGAAACTTAAATTAGATTCATCGGATAATCGTTCGCAAATTGAACTTATAAAAACATAAAATTAATATTGATTTTTACAACATTTAAAAAAATACTTAATATTTTAAATTTTTTTTAATTTTTATAAAATCGTTTCATATCAAGGGATTTCAAGAAATAAGCTTTAAAAAAAAAATTTTTGTCTTTAAAATTTCAACGTAAAAGTAGTTTTTATTTCGATTTCAGTGCTAGCTTTTTAAAAAATCCATTATTTAGGAGGCCAGGGTGATGGGGATCCCTCTGGAATCTGCGAAAAGCTCTTCAAATAATAATTTTGATGAGCCAAGATTACCAAACACTGCGGGCAAGTCTCGCAAATCGAAATCCAGTCTTACGGCAAAACAAAGCCAAAAAAAATCTGGCAGACTAGCTTCAGATTCTATTGGCTATTACTTAAGTAGCATTGGAAGAGTGCCTCTTTTGACTCCAGCAGAGGAAATAGAGTTAGCTCATCATGTTCAGAACATGAAAAAGTTGCTACAAATTCCTGAAACTGATAGAACGCAAAGAAATCATTATCAAATTAAGATTGGCAAAAGAGCCAGAGATAGAATGATGGCAGCGAATTTAAGGCTTGTAGTCTCCGTTGCAAAAAAATACCAAAACCAAGGGCTTGAATTATTAGATCTTGTGCAGGAAGGAGCTATTGGCCTTGAAAGAGCTGTAGATAAATTTGATCCTGCTATGGGATATAAATTCTCAACTTATGCTTACTGGTGGATTAGGCAAGGAATGACAAGGGCTATTGATAACAGTGCAAGAACAATCCGTTTGCCTATTCACATAAGTGAAAAACTATCCAAAATGAGAAGAGTCTCTAGAGAATTATCACATAGATTTGGCAGGCAACCTACCAGATTGGAAATGGCAACTGAAATGGGAATTGATCAAAAAGATTTAGAAGATTTAATTTCGCAAAGTGCTCCTTGCGCTTCCCTAGATGCTCACGCAAGAGGCGAAGAAGATAGAAGTACTCTTGGTGAACTCATACCAGATCCAAACTGTGAAGAGCCTATGGAAGGTATGGATAGAACTATTCAAAAAGAGCATTTAGGAACTTGGCTTTCTCAATTAAACGAAAGAGAACAAAAAATAATGAAGCTTAGATTTGGCTTAGATGGTGAAGAACCATTAACACTCGCAGAAATAGGAAGACAAATTAATGTGTCACGAGAAAGAGTAAGGCAATTAGAAGCTAAAGCAATATTAAAACTTAGGGTAATGACAACTCATCAAAAAGCAGCTTAAACAAATTGATAGAATTTACTATAATTTTATTATATTTATTTTCAATTTTTTTAATATCAATAGTTTTTAAAAAATATAATGAAAATAGCAGAGAAATCGTAAGAAAAATAATACATATAGGAATAGGACCTTTAATACCAATTGCTCAATTTTTAAAAATTAATCAAAACTCTGCTCTAATTTTTACAGGAATTGTTTCATTAATGGTTTTAATCAATTACACCTATAAATTATTTCCAACAATTGAGGATGTTGAGAGAAAGAGTTATGGAACATTATTTTATTGTCTAAGTTTATTTATTTTGATTTATCTTTTCTGGGATAAAGATCCATATGCATTAATTAGTGGATTTTTCATAATGACTTTTGGTGATGGATTGGCTGGGTTAATAGGTAAAAGCTTTAATTCAAAGAGTTGGATTTTTTTTAAACAAAAAAAATCTTTATTTGGCACTATGACAATGTTTTTGACAAGTTTGATAGTAGTTTTCTCAATAGGATACGCCCAACAAAATAGTTTAAATGTAAATTATTTTACAATAGCTTTTTTTGCGACTTTGCTCGAACAATTTAGTGTTTTGGGAATAGATAATTTTATTGTTCCAATTTCTTCAGCATTATTTTTTAATTTTTTTATAACTAGCTAAGTGAATTGTATAAAATAGCGAGTAATTCTTTTGTTGTTTCTATATCTATACATGCATCTGTAATGCTTCTGCCATACTGGAGATCTTCTTTTTTTAAAAGTTTTTGATTTCCTTCCTTCAAATGACTTTCAAGCATAACTCCTAAAATATTTTTTTCACCATTACTTATTTGATAAGCTATGTTTTTTAGCACTTCCGACTGTTTTCGGAAGTCTTTATTGGAATTTCCATGACTACAATCAATCATTACTTTATGGGGAAGATTACACTGCCTCAATTCAGCTGAAATTCTTTTAACATTATCATTTTCGAAATTTGGGCCTTTTGAACCGCCCCTTAAAACTATATGTCCATCTGGATTTCCTGTAGTATTAACTATAGAAGCCATTCCATTTTCATTTACACCTAAGAAATGATGAGATTTTGAAGCTGACTCCATTGCATTAATAGCAGTAGTAAAAGACCCATCCGTTCCATTTTTAAAGCCTATAGGCATTGATAATCCTGATGCCATCTCTCTGTGAGTTTGACTTTCTGTAGTCCTCGCACCTATGGCTGTCCAACTGATTAAATCTGCAATGTATTGAGGAACAATTGGATCTAGTAATTCTGTAGCAGAAGGTATGCCACGAGTTGCTAAATATGAAAGCAAACTTCTTGCCCTTCTTAAACCAGTATTTATATCATAAGAATCATCTAGATGAGGATCATTTATCAATCCCTTCCAACCAATAGTTGTTCTTGGTTTTTCAAAATATACTCTCATGATTATTTCTAATTTATCTTTATAAATTTCTCGGAAATTTTGAATATATTTTGAATATTCCTTTGCCGCCTCTAGATCATGAATTGAACATGGACCCACAATGACTAAAAGCTTCTGATCATTATGATGCAAAATATTTTGTATCGATCTTCTTGTTTTAGATACTGTATTAGCAGAGGCGTGATCTAAAGGTATATCATTATGTAATCTGCTTGGAGGTATTAATGGACGTGTTTCAACAACATGTAAATCTGATGTCTTTTCTAAAGCTGAATTATTTGATGATGTCGTCATTGATTAATTAAGAAGTTTGAATATTTAAAAAAGCATTTATGAATACTCTCCTTTTCAATATTAAAAATAACAATAGATTAGGCATTAAACCTTACTAATGAAGAATTTGGAAACATTGCTAAAAGATTATGCAGATCATGTAGCTGAAAGAGCTGCCAAAGGTATACCTCCTTTACCTTTAAATGCTGCACAAACAAACTGTATTACAAAATTATTAGAACAAGATAGTACTTATGATTCATCTTATTTACTTGATTTACTAATAAATAGAGTACCCCCAGGAGTTGATGAGGCTGCTTACGTCAAAGCAAGCTGGCTTACGGCTATTGTTAATTCAGAAAAATATTGCAAATCAATTAATCCCGAAAAAGCAATTGAAATACTTGGAACAATGATAGGCGGATACAATGTAAATTCTTTGGTTGAAATACTGAAAGGAGAAAATAGTTTACTCGCAAAAAAAGCGGCAGAAGTTTTAAAAAATATTATTCTTGTTTACGACTCGGCTAATGAAATTTATGAATTATCTCAAAATAATATTTATGCAAAAGAAGTTGTAAATAGTTGGGCAAATGCAGAATGGTTCATAAATAAAAAAGTTCTGGAGAAAGAGATTACTTGTTTAGTATTTAAAGTTGACGGTGAGACAAATACAGACGACTTATCTCCAGCTGTACATGCAACAACACGCCCGGATATTCCAATGCATGCATTAGCTATGTTGGAATTTAAAAAACCTGATGGACTAAAGATTCTTAATAATTTAAAAAAACAAAATTTACCAATAGCTTATGTTGGAGATGTTGTTGGAACAGGGAGTTCTAGAAAATCTGCTATTAATTCACTCATTTGGCATATAGGAGAAGATATCCCTTTTGTTCCCAACAAAAAAACAGGTGGAATAATAATTGGTAGCAAAATAGCTCCAATTTTCTTCAATACTGCACAAGATTCAGGAGCTTTACCTATAGAAGCTGACGTATCTCAAATGAAAACAGGAGATGTTATTAAAATATATCCCTATCAAGGCATTATTAAAAAAATTAAAAAAGATTCAAATACTGAAGAATTAATAAGCAAATTCGAGTTGTATCCATCAACTCTTACTGATGAAATGCAAGCTGGCGGAAGAATTAATCTTATGATTGGAAGATCTCTTACGGACAAAATTAGAAACAAATTAGATTATCAACCAAGTGAAATATTTACTAGACCACAAAATCCAACCGAAAGTAGTGCAGGCTTTACTCAAGCCCAAAAAATAGTAGGCAAAGCATGCGGTTTAGATGGAGTTAGACCTGGAACTACCTGTGAACCAATTATGACCACAGTTGGCAGTCAAGATACTACTGGGCCAATGACTAGAGATGAACTAAAAGAACTAGCTTGTTTAGGATTTACTGCAGATTTAGTTATGCAAAGTTTTTGTCATACAGCTGCATATCCTAAGCCAGTAGATCTAGTTACACATAAAGAATTACCTGATTTTATATCTCAAAGAGGTGGAGTAGCTCTTAAACCTGGAGACGGCATAATTCATAGCTGGCTTAACAGAATGCTTCTCCCTGATACTGTTGGTACAGGTGGAGATAGTCATACTAGATTTCCTCTTGGCATTTCATTTCCTGGAGGCTCGGGTATTGTTGCCTTTGCAGCTGCGATAGGATCAATGCCACTAAATATGCCAGAATCTGTGTTGATTAAATTTAAGGGAGAATTATTACCAGGAATTACTCTTAGAGATTTAGTAAATGCAATCCCTCTCTTCGCAATTAAAAAAGGACTCTTAACTGTTGAGAAAGCAAATAAGAAAAATATATTCAACGGGAAAATTATGGAAATTGAAGGGTTACCAAACCTAAAACTTGAACAAGCTTTTGAACTTACTGATGCTACTGCAGAACGCTCATGCGCTGGTAGTACCATACTCTTATCCCAAGAAACTGTACAAGAATACTTAAGAAGCAATATTTGCCTGCTAGAAAAAATGATTGAAAGCAATTATGAAGATTCAAAATCAATTTCAAGAAGAATAAATGATATGAAAAATTGGTTAAAAAAACCATCATTAATTCAACCAGATTCAAACGCTCAGTATGAAGAAATAATAGAAATTGATTTAGCAAAAGTAACACAACCTATAGTTGCTTGCCCAAACGATCCAGATAATGTAAAGGAAATCACTGATGTTGCAAATACAAATATTGACGAAGTTTTTATAGGTTCTTGCATGACAAATATTGGCCATTACAGGGCAGCTGCGAAAGTTCTTGAGGGTGTACAAAATTTAAAAGCTAAATTATGGATTTGTCCACCAACAAAAATGGATGAAGAAACTCTAAAAGCTGAAGGATACTATAAAATTTTCGAAGATTGTGGTGCAAGGTTAGAGTTACCAGGCTGTTCTTTATGTATGGGAAATCAAGCCAGAGTAGATGAAGGTTCCGTAGTATTTTCTACTAGTACAAGAAATTTTGACAATAGACTTGGCAAGAATGCACAAGTCTTTTTAGGCAGCGCTGAATTAGCAGCAGTTTGCGCACTGCTTGGCAAAATTCCTGAAGTTGAGGAATATCAAGATATTACTAAAAATAAAATTAATCCATATTCAGATGAACTTTATCGCTATCTTCAATTTGATGAAATACACGATTTTAGCTTGACAAAGTAATCATGGACTATGCCAAACTTTATAAAAGATAATATTCAAAAAACAAATAATAATTCTTCTCGTAGCATCAAAAAATTATTAAAACAAAGATCTCTAGTCGTTGCATTTTCGCTCTTATTAACAGGTTTAGGAGCCTCGATTACAAGCATATCTTTTAAAACTGGAATCTATTTTATTAATAATTGGAGATTAGCATTATTAGACCAATTCCCATCTATTGCGGTCTTACCTATTTTTGGAGCTCTAGGAGGAGCTATTGCAGGATATTTGATTAAAAATATAGCACCTGCTGCAAAAGGTTCAGGAGTTAGCCAAATCATGGGTTTTTTAAGACATAAAAAAGTTCCAATGAATTTAAAAGTAGGCTTAGTAAAGCTAATATCAGGAATTATTGCTATTGGTAGTGGATTCCCTTTGGGTCCAGAAGGTCCATCCGTTCAAATGGGAGGATCAGTAGCTTGGCAAATGGCCAAGTGGCTCAAAGCTCCAACAGCTTTTAGAAGAGTAATAGTAGCAGCAGGGGGTGGTGCTGGAATAGCTGCAGTATTTAGCGCTCCATTAGGAGGGTTTGTCTATGCAATAGAAGAGTTATTAAACTCTGCAAGACCAGTAATTTTGCTATTAGTAGTAATCACAACTTTCATTGCAGATTCATCTGCTGATATTATTCAAGCCTTAGGTTTAGATCCTAAAGCAGGAGGGTTTGATTTTAACCTCGGATTTTTGATTCAAAAAGAATATGACCCATCAGTTTTTTTCTTACCTGTAGATTTTATTTACTTAGTTTTACTAGGAATAATTATTGGAATATTTGCAGAACTATACAGCAGATATGTTTTGATGATGCAAAATCTTGGAAAAAAGTGGTATAAAAATAAATTTGTTTTAAAGATGAGTATTTGTGGACTTATTTTAGGAAGCATCTACTCTTGTTTACCCAGTACATTTCATAATTTAGATGAATTACAGAAGATAATAGCTGAACAAAATACAAGTATTGGAATTGCTTTATTAGCAGTTTTAGTATTATTTATCACGACAGGCTTAGCTGCAGCATCTGGAGCTCCTGGAGGATTATTCTATCCAATGCTTACTTTAGGTGGGTCAATCGGACTAATAATGGGGAGCTGGGTGGAAATTGCGACAGGACATGCACCTAGTACATACATTTTTGCGGGAATGGGAGCTTTTGTAGCAGGATGTTCGCGTACACCAATTACCGCAATGTTTTTAGCTTTCGCTTTAACAAAAAATTTATTAATAATGAAACCTGTGTTAATCAGCTGCATTACCAGTTTCTTGATAGCAAGAGCTTTTAATGAAGAATCAATTTATGAAAGACAAATACAAATAGAATTAGAAGACTAAAAGCTATCTTCAATCAAAAACAGCAGTTTTGCTGTTATAAACAAATACCTGATGATTCAGATGTAATCTAACTGCTCTTGCTAAAGCTATTCTTTCAATATCTCTTCCTTTTCTAATCAAATCGTCAACTTCATCCCTATGACTTACATTAACTGTGCATTGCTCAATTATCGGGCCTTCATCAAGATCTTCAGTGACATAGTGAGCAGTTGCACCGATTAATTTAACACCTCTCTTCCAAGCTCGATGATATGGTTGACTACCCTTAAATGCAGGTAAGAAAGAATGATGAATATTTATTATTGAAGAAAACTTGTTTAAAAAAGAGTCACTCAAAATTTGCATATATTTGGCTAATACAACGAGATCAATTTCATATTCTTTTAGTAAATGTAAAAATTGATCTTCAACAATAGATTTATCAGTTTTAAAGGTATCAATGTGAACAAATTTTGCATTAAAGTCATTTGCAATATTTTCAAGATCAGAATGATTTGAAATTATTAAGGGGACTTTCATTTTGAGTTCTCCATTTCTTACTCGCCAAAGTAAATCAATCAAACAATGATTTTGTTTACTCACGAAAATAGCAACATTTGGAATTTCATCTGAATAATTTACGTTAAAATTTCCATTTACTTCATCTGCAATTTTTTTAAATTCTTTATAAATTTCGTCCCTTTTAAAAAATGCATTATTACTATTCCATTCAATTCGACTAAGAAACAAACCGGCATCTTGATCTGTATGATGATCAGAATGTTTTATGTTACCACCGTAATTTGAAATCCAACTTGTAAGTAAACTCACAAGGCCAGGACGATCGGGACAAACAATTTTGAATATAATTGAAGGATGTTCCAAAAAAATCTTTAACTATTAAGTCAAATAAGCAAGTATATCTAATATATCAATGAAAAGATTAAAAGAAAATTTTCAAAAAGCACACATAGTTATTATTGGATCAGGGATTATTGGAAAATTTAATGCCTTAGAATTATCAGAATTAGGTTTCCAGGTAACGATAATAGATCCAACTCAACTCCAAAATAGTAGCAATGCGGCTTTAGGCTTATTAATGGGTAATATATATCAAAAAAGAAGAGGTAGAAGCTGGGATCTCAGGAAACAAAGCATGGAATTATGGCCACAATGGATTACATTCCTTCAAAAATTTAATTGTGAATTAAATATTGAAAAACCATTAATACAACTTACTACTAATGAAGAAAAATTTAAAAAATTAGAGAAATTTATTTATGAAAGTAATGATCAAAACTTACGAATTTTAGAAAGAGACTCAATATTTATCAAGAATATAAATAAAGCCTTCCAAACACAAAATATAAAAGGAATGATCTCCTTCAAAGATGGAAGAGTAAATCCTTTTATTTTGCTTCAAACATTAGATAAATATCTAAAACATAAAAAAATCACTTTTTCAGAAGTAGAAATAGTAAAAATTAGAAAATCAAACAATCAATGGATTTCTACAACAAGGAATAATGAAAACATCAAATCTGATATGGTTATTTTGTGCAATTCGCTAAAAGCAATTAATTTGATAGATAGCATATCTCACGACATCACATTAAAACCTGTGTTAGGTCAAGCTATGGAAATTGATATTAATGATGCAGAAGTTGATTTATTATCGCTGCCTAAACAATTTAATATAAATGGTAAAAATATAATCCCAAAATCAAAAAATAAGCTAATTATTGGATCAACTGACGAATATAGTGCTAAGCCAGAAGAAAATACATTCGAAAAGTTAACAAATTTTCTTGATAAAAAACCAAATTGGCTCTTAAAAGGGAAGATTTCAAAAAAATGGTATGGAATAAGGTCAAGACCAGATGGTGAGCCTTCACCAATAATGAAAAATCTTGGCGATGGGCTAATTATATGTACAGGTTTTTATAAAAATGGGTTTTTGCTTGCTCCGGCTTGTTCTAAATGGGTGACTAATGAAACTAAAAATTACCTTTTTTAATCTTTAGTTTCTGTAAAGTCTGCATCAATTACATCATCTCCACCTTTTTCGTTTGAATCACTCTGATCAGAACCGCCCTGTGCTCCTGGTGAAGGCGGCTGATTACCTGGTTGCTGATAAACAGATGAACCAACTGCGTAAAGTTCTTGCTGAAGTTCTTCAAGAAGTTTTTTCATTGATTCATAATCTTCTTTTGAAGTTGCCTCTTTTAACGCATTACTTTTTTCTTCAACTTTGGACTTTGCTGTAGCATCAATTTTGTCTCCTAACTCACCGAGTTGCTTTTCTGTCTGGTAGACGAGTGTTTCAGCTTGATTTTTTAAATCAATTTTTTCTCTTTTTTCTTTATCTGCAGATGCATTTGATTCAGCGTCTTTTACCATTTTTTCAACTTCATTATCAGATAGAGTAGAGGCACCAGTAATAGAAATACTTTGCTCTTTACCACTTCCTTTATCTTTAGCAGTAACACTAAGAATTCCATTTGCATCGATATCAAATGTTACTTCAATTTGCGGCACACCTCTTGGTGCTGAAGGTATACCATCCAATCTGAAAGTTCCTAAGCTTTTGTTATCCGAAGCCATTTCTCTTTCACCCTGTAAAACGTGTATTTCAACATTTGTTTGGCCATCTACAGCAGTTGAATATGTTTCAGATTTCTTAGTAGGTACTGTAGTATTTCGATTTATCATTTTTGTCATTACCCCCCCTAAAGTCTCTACACCTAAAGAGAGTGGTGTTACGTCAAGCAACAATATATCTTTAACCTCTCCTGCTAAAACTCCTCCCTGAATTGCAGCTCCAACAGCTACTACCTCATCGGGATTAACAGTTTGATTTGGTTCCTTACCAATTATTTTTTTAACTAGATCTAAGACAGCAGGTATTCTAGATGAGCCTCCTACCATAACAACTTCATCAATTTCACTAGTAGAAATTTTTGCATCACTTATAGCTCTCTCAACTGGAGTCTTACATCTATCAATTAAAGAAGCTGCTAATTCCTCGAACTTTGCTCTAGTAAGGTTCAAATCCAAATGTTTTGGACCTTCAGGCGTCGCTGTAATAAAAGGTAAATTTATTTCACTTTGCGAAGCATTTGAGAGCTCAATTTTTGCTTTTTCTGCAGCTTCAGTCAACCTTTGTAAAGCTTGCTTATCTTGTCTGAGATCAATCCCCTCATTGGATTTAAAAGTATTAGCTAAGTGATCTACGATGCATCTATCAAAATCATCACCACCTAAATGTGTATCTCCAGATGTAGATAGAACTTCAGTAACTCCATCACCAGCTTCAATAACTGAGACATCAAATGTTCCTCCCCCTAAATCAAAAACAAGAATTTTTTCATTTTCTTTATCCAAACCATATGCTAATGCCGCAGCAGTTGGCTCATTAACAATTCTGAGAACTTCTAGACCTGCAATCTTTCCAGCATCTTTCGTAGCCTGTCTTTGGGAATCATTAAAATAAGCTGGAACTGTGATTACAGCCTGCGTAACTTTGTCACCAAGATATTTACCTGCATCATCTGCTAACTTTCTTAAAACTTGAGAACTCACCTCTTCAGGAGAAAACTGTTTATCCAGAATAGGACATTTTAATTTGACACTAGAACCAGATTTTTCAACAGAATAACTAACTTCTTTAGATTCTTCATTAACTTCATCAACTCTTCTACCAACAAAACGTTTTGCAGAATAAAAAGTATTTTCAGGATTCATTACAGCTTGTCTTTTTGCTATTTGTCCAACAAGCTGATCTTGATTTTTTGTATATGCAACAACTGATGGAGTAGTTCTGAAACCCTCAGCATTTGCTATTACAGTAGGCTTACCACCTTCCATTACAGCGACACAACTATTAGTTGTTCCTAAATCAATTCCTACTACCTTACCCATGGGTAAATTCTTTATATTTGTTATTCTCCATAATCGGTCATTGACGTCATTATTGTTACTCAAAGACGGGGTGTGGTTCCCGAACAGACCATTACTTTTAAGGTTAAAATTCTAAATATGATTTCAAGTAAGACATCTTTCATCGCATTAATTGGCAATCCAGTAAGTCATTCTTTGTCTCCAATTATGCAAAATGCTGCCATTCAATATTTAGGCTTAGATTTAATTTATATTGCTGTACCCTGTAAAGATGAAGATCTAGCGTTAGTTCTGAATTCTTTTAAAAAGATTAATTGCAAAGGCTTAAACATTACAATTCCACACAAAGAAAAAGTATTTAACCTTTGTAGTGAAATCTCCCCTATTGCTAACAAACTTAAAGCAATTAATACCCTGAAATTAAATTCTGAAAAAAAATGGAGCGCAACTAATACCGATGTAGAGGGATTTATTTATCCATTAAAAAATTTAAACTTAGGGGGGAAAAAGTCAGTAGTACTTGGCTCCGGGGGTGCAGCAAGGTCTGTTATTCAAGGTTTAATAAATTTAAACCTTTCAACAATTTCAGTAATATCACGTAACAAATCATCGCTAGATGAATTAATAAAAAACTTTGATAATCAGATTCATCTACAGGGTTTAATGAATAGTGATGATAAAGCCCAAGTTTTAATTCGGGAAGCTGATTTAATTGTAAATACAACACCAGCAGGGATGAAAACAACTAAGTATGAAAATGATGTAATGCCATATGGCGAAGCATTTTGGAGATCTCTTAACTCGCAAACAATTGTTTACGATTTAATATACAATCCTGCCCCAACTACTTTATTGAAATTTAGTGCCAACAAAGGATGCATGACTATAGATGGTTTGAAAATGCTCGTTGCCCAAGGGATAAAATCATTATCATTTTGGACAGATGGTTTAGAAGTACCTTTTCATATAATGGATGAAGCACTAAAAAAATATCTTTAAAAATGATCTTATTTGGCAAGAAATTGCCTATCGTAATGTATCGTAAGTAATGACCAGACGCTCATCACATTAATTTATGAGCCAAAGACCTTGTCTGAAACTATGAACGATCAACAATCTTATTACGAAACCATGTATATCCTCCGCCCAGACATTGCGGAAGATGAAGTAACTAATCACATTGATAAATACAACAAGCTTTTAGAAGAATTTGGCGGTACTATTCTTGATAGTCAAATGAGAGGCAAGAGAAGATTAGCTTATCAAATAGCAAAACATAGAGAAGGTATTTACGTGCAACTAAGTCATCAAGGAGATGGGCAACATATCTTCAAAATTGAAAAGGCAATGAGACTAAGTGAAGATGTTATTAGATACATGACTGTTAAACAAGAAGGTCCTTTACCAACCCCAAGAGCTTCGAACAAGAGTTCATCTCAATCAGAGAATAAAGATAATCCCGATGCGAAAAATGAATCTAAAGAAAAACAACCAGTAGCAAGTGCAGATACTTCAGCTTCAAGCAAAGATGATTCTGAAACTAAAGAAAATGCAGAATCTTAAATGTTAATCTTTTGTTTTTGAATTTAACTCAGCCCATACTTTATTAGCCATACCCCACATATAAATAAAACCCTCTGCTAAAGAATGATTAAAGACATCATCTTTGCTATAAGTTACCAAATCTTCCCTGTAAAGTGAATTATTTTCCGACATTCTCCCAATAACTATTGCGTTCCCCTTATAAAGTCTAATCTTTACTCTTCCATTAACTGAAGTTTGAGTCGATGATATAAATGCATCTAAACTTTCTTTAAGAGGTCCAAACCAAAAACCTTGATAAACTAATTGACCCCATTTTTTTTCTACTATTCCCTTAAAATCAACAACTTCAGGGTTTAACGTTATGCTCTCTAACTCTTTGTGAGCTTTGATTAAAAGTAAGAGGCCAGGTGTTTCATAAATCTCTCTACTTTTAATTCCTACTACTCGATCCTCAATCATATCTATTCTTCCAAAACCGTGGATCCCTGCAAGATCATTAGCTTTTTGAATGATTTTTACTGGAGTTAAAAATTCATCGTTAATTCCAACTGGAAAGCCATTTTTAAAAATAATTTCTATATCTTGATGGGAATCAGGTGAATTATCAACTGATGAAGTCATCGAAAATATATCCTCAGGTGGTTCTTGCATTGGGTCTTCTAATATACCTGCTTCGATACTCCTACCAAGTAAGTTAACGTCTATTGAATATGGTGATTTTTTTGATACTGGTGCTGGTATACCAAATTTTTCTCCATACTCGATTGCCTCTTCTCTACTCATATTCCACTCCCTTGCAGGAGTAATTATTTTTAAATCAGGACCTAAAGCGTTAATTGCTAAATCGAACCGAACTTGATCATTCCCTTTACCAGTGCATCCATGAGCTACTGCATTGGCATTAATCTCTCTAGCAATATTCACGAGATTTTCAGCAATTAAAGGCCTAGCAAGAGCAGTAGATAAAGGATATTTATCTAAATATAATGCGTTTGCTCTAATGGCTGGAAAAGCGTATCTCTCAACAAAACTATTAACTAAATTGCCAACGATTGATTTAGATGCACCAGAGTTTAAAGCTTTTTGCCTAATAAGTTCTAAATCCTCGCCTTGTCCAAGATCTGCTACAAAAGTAACTACTTCTGAAATTCCATATTCATTCTTTAAATATGGAATACAAACGCTCGTATCTACGCCACCAGAATAAGCTAGGACAACTTTTTTTACCTGCTGCATCTAAATTTGCTCCATAAATTTAAAATTTTTTAAATGATTAAGAATTTGAATACTTATTAAAGATTAAACCTATTGTAACTAAAAGAGCTGGACCAAAAACTAGTAATAAGAGAAGAAAGTTATTAATTATTAAAACATTGGGATTCAAATATCCAATAATTTTTAATAATCCAGACAGCAACAATGAAATTAACCAGATAAAAAAGTATTTTAAATTTCCTTTATCAAACAAAGTTTTTAAGTGTGCATCATTATGTATTATCTTATATATAGAACAAAACCTTTAATGGATTCAAATAAATTAAAACTTAGATTGGACGACATTTCTGAAGTTAATCCTGCTTTAACTTGCTACCACAGAGATGATCCAGCTCCTGTTTTACCACTAAGAGAGGAACCTGATCTACTATCTTGGCTCGAAAATACAGGTAGACTTGTTGCAGAAAAAGATGGAGATTCACAAGAGATTAGTACAATAGAAGAAGAGGAACTTTCTGCACTTATGGGAGAAAAAGAAGATTATAAAACTGAAGAAGATCCTTCATTAGAAGATGATTGGGAAGATTAAAAAGTTTAACTTTGAATCCTTATTTATATTAAATACTTTTGCTTTAATAGTTACCTCCTTTTTTTTTAATAACTTAATTTTTACAGGAGTTTACATATTATTTTTCTTTATTTCTATTTTTACAACGAAAAATGGTCTAAAGATTATCAAAAAATTTAATTTACTTCAAAATATTAGGAATGAAGGCCCAGCTAATCACTTTAAAAAAAGTGATACTCCAACAATGGGTGGGATTTTTATGATAATCCCTTTTTTAATTTTGCTTTTGATAATAACTATCAATTTAGGTTCTCTAAAATTATTTCTTTTATTACTTACTATTGTTGGTTTCTTTATTACAGGATTTTTAGATGATTATTTAAGCATTGCAAAAAAAGAGAATACAGGTTTAAAAACAAAAGAGAAACTCATTTTACAAAGTATCATCTCAATAATTTTTATATTGTTAGCCTATGAAAAAAATTTAATCAGTCCGTTAATAACAGTTTCTGACTCCTGGGGAATAAATATGAATATTTTCATATTGCCAGTTTCTTTTTTTGTACTTGTAGGCATGAGTAATTCAGTAAATTTGACTGATGGACTAGATGGATTAGCAGCTGGATGCAGTGGGATTGTCTTTTATGGCTTAGGAACAGAAATATTACTGAAAGAACAGCAAGAACTCTTTGTTTTTAGCATCTTATGTTTTGCTATGTCTGGCATATGCTTAGGATTTCTTAAGTATAATAGTTTTCCAGCAAAAATATTTATGGGTGACACAGGATCTCTAAGTATTGGAGCAATTCTGGGTTCTATAGCATTATTAACCAATAGCGTTTTTACATTATCTATTTTCTCAGGAATATTTATTATTGAATCGTTATCAGTAATGATTCAAGTAGGGTTTTTTAAAATTACAAAAAAATTATTTCATAGAGGTAAACGCATATTTTTAATGGCACCACTACACCACCACTTTGAACTTAAAGGAGTGAAAGAACAAAAAATAGTTGAAAATTTTTGGAAAATCAACATTTTACTTGTAATTTTAGGTATAGTTTTAAAAATCAACCTTTAAAAAATTTGTTATGAATTTTTTTACATGGAAAGATAATGGATTGACAAGTGACTGCTCAAGTCTTGATGCAATGGCATCAAGATTTGAAGAAACTGCTAACTTAATGAAGAAACTATCTAAGAAGGGCTTTAAATTAAAAAAAACTCAAAATAATCAGCTCATTCTTCACCCTGATCCTGAAGTTTTTGATCAATGGGGTTTTATAAGTGAGGAAGTCCCTTTTAAACAACTTTGTTTAATGTCAGATGAAGAATAACTATTTGAACTTGAAAATTCTTCAGCAAGTACTGATAAATAATTTCGTACATGAGTGTTCCAACTAAAGTGCCTGTTAACACCTTCAATTCCATTTCTGCTCCATATTTTCCACTGATTATTATTTGATATTCCTTTTTCAAGCATAACTTTTAACTCATTAATATTAGTAACATCTACTAGAAGTCCATTTTCACATTTTGAACAAATTTCTTTTGGCCCTCCATCATTTGTTGATATTATAGGCAATCCACATGAAGAAGCTTCAAGAAGAGTTAAGCCAAAAGGCTCTGTTAAAGCTGGATTTACAAATACACCACCTCTGCTAGCAGCCCACCTATATAAAGCAGGAATCTGACTTGGAAGATGTTTTTTTGGATAAGCTACCTTTCCATACAAATTATATTTATCAATTGTTTCAAAAATATTATTGAAAACATCTTTTTGTTGAGGGTCAAGTTTTGAAGTACTATCTCTACAACCCAAAATCAAAATTAAATTAGTTTTTCTTTTTAATTTTTCAGATCTTCCATAGGCTTCAATTAAAGATGGAATATTTTTTCTTCGTACAGCTCTAGAAATAGTCAAAAATGGAGGTTTACTAGAATCCTTTAGAAAAGGTTTCATCATGTTATCAATTTCAGCTGTCTCGCTTGTGGAGTGAATATGATGAAATTTATTATGATCAACACCAGGAGGAATAACTTTAGCTTTGTGAGGGGAAAAAGAAGAATATTGGGAATATTGATACACTGACTCTTGTTTAGTGCTTGTAACAACAATATCTGCAGACTTCAATGCTTTTTCTTCTGCCCCAATTCTTTTACTTATGGAATAAAGTTTTTCTATTTGATTATTTTTTAAACCAGTATCAAGCAATTTCCTTTTTTTTTCTCTTCCTAAAGAATGACCAGTAAAAATAAGAGGAACGTTTAAGGATTTACTTAGTTTAACTCCTACATATCCAGCATCTGCATAATGTGCATGTATGAAATTAGGCTTTTTGTTTTTTTCATAGTAAGAAATCAGTTTTTCGGTTAAATGATCTAGATAAGGCCAAAGCAATTCCTTTCTTAGATATTTATTAGGTCCAAATTTGAATCTTAAAATTTTAACTCCAGGTTCTACAAATTCTTCTTCTTGAGAATATTCATCTTCTACTTTAGGGTCTTTTATTAAACGAGTAACTAAATCAACTTGATCAACTTCTGAAGTATTAGCCAAACTTTTAATTAACTCTAAGACGTATTGTGTTTGCCCTCCTGTATCTGCATCCCTGCCTAACTCAAGATTTTTAGAACGAATAAGACCATGTAAATGTAAATGTAAAAATTTCAACCTCATTCAGCTAATCCTCCGATCAAAGGGCTTTAATACAAATAAGCTAAATTTTCTGAGGAAATATTAAGAAACCATTATGATTTAAAAATTTTTTTATATAAAGTTTTTCAAAGAAGTAGTTATATAGGAGCTTTATGCCCCTTTAAGAAAGAATTTCATTTTGCTGAAATAATTAAAATAAAAAGAAATACAACAGGGATTTTCTTATTTCAGAACCTTTTTAAGATATTTTGCTGTATGACTTGTAGGATTTTTAGCTATATCCTCAGGAATACCTTCTGCAATGATTTCTCCTCCTTTATCCCCTCCATCAGGTCCTAAATCGATAATCCAATCTGAACATCTAATAACATCTAAATTATGTTCAATAACAATTACAGAATTACCTTTATCTACCAAACGTTGTATAACATCCATTAATTTATGAACATCATAAAAACTTAAACCTGTAGTTGGTTCATCAATCAAATATAAAGTTTTTCCAGTAGCCCTTTTTGACAATTCGGTGGCCAACTTAACTCTTTGAGCCTCTCCACCAGATAATGTAGGCGCTGGCTGGCCTAATTTGACATATCCTAAGCCAACATCAACCAATGTAGATAATCTATCAGCAGCTTGAGGTATAGCAGAAAAAGTTTCTGCAGCTTGTTCGACAGTCATCTCTAAAACATCAGATATATTGAAACCTTTATATTTAACTTGAAGAGTTTCCCTATTAAAACGAGCTCCTTTACATACTTCACATTGAACATACACATCAGGTAAAAAATTCATTTCAATTACATTGACTCCCTGACCTTTACAAGCTTCGCATCTTCCCCCTTTCACATTAAAGCTAAATTGACCAGCCTGATATCCTCTTGCTTTTGCTTCTACTGTGGCAGTAAATATTTGCCTTATAGGATCAAAAGCACCAGTATATGTAGCAGGGTTTGATCTTGGAGTTCTTCCTATTGGAGATTGATCAATAACGATAACTTTATCAATTGCCTTTATACCCTTTAACTCTTTTACGCCTTGAGGAAAAGGGACTTTTAATCCTAGAGAATGGCATAATGCGGGATGAAGTAATTCATTTATCAAAGTGCTCTTCCCACTTCCACTCACACCAGTTACAGAAACTAATCTTCCTAAAGGAAATTCAACAGAAATATTTTTTAAATTATTTTTGGAGCAATTATTTAAAATTAAACTTTTTTTTACAGATGATCTACGTTCTTTTGGAGTAGGAAGTGATTTCCTACCACTGAGATAAGCTCCAGTTAATGACTTTTCTGAATTTAAGATATCTTGATAAGATCCTTTAGCAATAATTTCTCCACCATAAACGCCTGCCCCTGGACCAATATCTACTAAATAATCTGCGGATTTCATAGTATCTTCATCATGTTCAACTACAACCAAAGTATTTCCCAAGTCTCTTAAACTTTTTAATGTTTCTAATAATCTGTCATTGTCTCTCTGATGCAAACCAATACTTGGTTCATCTAATACATATAAAACTCCAGTAAGACCTGCACCTATTTGTGTAGCCAATCTAATACGCTGAGCCTCACCACCAGACAAAGTCATAGCTGGTCTATCTAAAGTCAAATAATCTAAACCTACATTAATTAAAAACTTCAAGCGTAAACGAATCTCTTTTAAAACCAATTCACCTATCTGCTTTTGTTTTTCTGATAAAGATATATTTTCTTTCTTTGTCTTACCTAAACCCATGATGCGCTCTACGTGATTTAGGGTTTCATAAACGCTTATAGAAGTTAAGTCAGTAATGTTGTATGGACCAAGTTTAACTGCCAAAGCCTCAGGTCTTAATCTTTTTCCAGAACATGTCTTACAAGGAACTAATTCTAGATACTTTTCTAATTTTTGTTTAACTGATTCTCCATTAGCTTCATTCAATTGCCTCTCTAATATTGGTAAGATCCCCTCAAAAGGTCTTTCAAAACCACTAGAAGTTTTAAAACGACTATCAGCTTGAATTAATATTGGTTTATCTGATCCCAAAAGTAGAACTTCTTTTTGCAAATCACTTAAATCTTTCCAGGGAGTTTTTAATTCAAAACCATAAGCTTGACCTACAGAATAAAGTAAAGAGAAGTAGTAAGTATTATCTTTCTCACTCCAAGGAGCTATTGCAGCATAAACAGGCAATGTTTTATCAGGTATAACTCTATCTGCAGTAAATTTTTTTAAATAACCAATCCCATGACAATCTGGACAGGCACCATATGGGCTATTAAAAGAAAATAATCTAGGAGAAAGTTCTTCAACAATAGAGCCATGTACAGGACATGCATAATTTTCTGAGTAAAGTTTTTCTCTCTCTAAGTTAGAAGGTAAATTTTCTCCCTTTTTTGGAACAACTTCTACTATTGCTAAGCCATCGCCTCTTTTGAGACAAGTTTGTAGTGAATCATTTAATCTTTCTTGTATTCCATCTCTT
>CACFEJ010000002.1 GCA_902565305.1 uncultured Prochlorococcus sp. | reverse complement strand
GTTTCTATTGCCATCTCTAGAGCATTGATTAATGTCCTTGCATCTCCGCCAGAAAATTTAATTAAATGACTTATAGCATCTTGAGTTAAATAAACCTTTTTTGAATCTTTTTGTTTTAAATAGTGAGTAATGACTTTTTGTATTATTTTCTGCAAATCATTTTCTGCCAAAGGAAGTAATGTAAAAATACGAGACCTGCTAACAAGCGCTTTATTAACAGCAAAGAAAGGGTTTTCAGTTGTAGCACCAATAAAAGTTATAGTTCCATTTTCTATTGAAGGTAATAAAGCATCTTGCTGAACTGATGTAAATCTATGAACCTCATCGATAAATAAAATTGTTTTTCTTTTTGAATTTATTAATCTATCTTTTGCATTAGCGATTTCATTTCTTAATTCTTTAACACTTGATAATACTGCATTTAACTTAATTAACTTTGACCGCGTATTAAAGGAAATAATTTTAATTAGAGTAGTTTTCCCAACACCCGGAGGGCCAGAAAAAATAAAATTACTAATCTTATCGTTTAATATTGCACGTCTTAGAAGCGAATTCTCATTCAGGATTAGTTGTTGACCAAAAAAATCTTCCAAATTCTTTGGTCTTAATTTATCTGCCAAAGGTGCATTGTTTTCTATTTGAGAATAATTAGTAAATAAATTTTCTGAATGCATATAAATAAAATCAAAAAATCATTACTTTCAATTCTATGTAATTACTGTAGGAGTTTCCATTTGAGTAAGTTTTGAAATATTCAATAAAGTATCTAAATCGTCTATTAAAGGTTTCAAAGCGATCTGAGGATTTAACGAAAGATTCTGTTGAGGATCGAAAAATTTCTCAAAGTAAAGTCTTAATGTTGCACCCTTAGTGCCAGTTCCAGAAAGGCGGACAATTACTCGAGAATTATCATCAAGAACCAATCTTAAACCTTGATTTTCACTTATGGAATTATCAACGGGATCTAGATATGAAAAGTTATCTGCAACTTTAACTAAATGGCCAGCAAAACTATTTCCTTTTAAATTTTCGAGCATAGAAGTTAGATTATCAAAGATTTGATTAGCGATATTTGAGGGAATTGCCTCATAATCATGTCTTGAATAATAATTCCTACCAAATTGTTTCCAATGATTCTGCATCAAATCACTTACCGAACATTTTTTCTCCGCTAAAACTTGTAACCAATACAAAACTGCCCATAGTCCATCTTTCTCTCTCACATGATTACTACCTGTTCCGAAACTTTCTTCTCCACATAAAGTAATTAAATTAGAATCTAAAAGATTTCCAAAAAACTTCCAGCCAGTAGGTGTCTCGAAACAAGGTATATTTAATGCTCGAGCAACATTATCAACCGCTGAGCTAGTTGGCATGGATCGTGCCACACCTGTAATTCCATCTTTATAACCAGGGACACATTTTGTATTAGCAGTTATAACTGCAAGGCTATCACTAGGATTTACAAAACATCCACTTCCTAAAATCATATTCCTATCTCCATCTCCATCGCATGCAGCACCAAAACTATAAGATTTTTTATTTAATAACAAATCAGCCAGGTGGGATGCGTAAGTAAGATTAGGATCAGGATGTAAACCTCCAAAATCTTTTAGCGGGTTACCATTCATAACACAATCAGGTGCAAGACCCATTTTGTCAACAAAAATATTTTTTGCATATGGGCCTGTAACCGCATTCATTGCATCAAAGATTAACGAGAAATCTTTTTTTAAAAAATCACTAATTTGATCAAAGTCAAAAATTTTCTCCATCAAATTAGAATAATCAGTTAATCCATCAATAATTTCTAAGGTAGTTTCGTCGTAAAGATAAGTTCCATATTCACTAAAATCAGGTAATTGAATTTTACAAATTTTATAACTAGTTAGTAATTGTGAAGCCTTAAAAATCTTATTAGTAATTATCTCAGGAGCGGGGCCACCATTAGAGATGTTCAATTTTACTCCAAAGTCGCCATCAATCCCACCAGGATTATGGCTTGCAGAAAGAATAATTCCCCCAATAGCGTTTTCTTTTCTAATTAAATGCGATGTCGCAGGAGTAGATAATAAACCGTATTTTGGAACAATAACCTTTTGAACTTTATGAGCAATGCATATTTGGACAATTTTTTCTATTGCATCAATATTGCCATATCTGCCATCACCACCAACTACTAGTGTTGAACCTTTTAAATCTTCTAATGATTGTAAGATTGCTTCAATAAAAACTTCTAGATAATGTTCTTCCTGAAACTTTAAAGTACTTTTTCTTAATCCAGAGGTACCTGGTTTTTGATCTAGAAAAGGAGAATTGATATTAATTACACTTACTTGATTCATATTTTTAATAAACTTCCAAAAATCTAACTAAATTAATGAGGCATTTCGGAAGTTCTTAACATAGCGATAAACCATAATGAAGAAATTAATAATGCACTAAAAATTCCATAGTTAACTCCAAATTTAGAGATTGTAATTGGAACTATTAGTGGAAACGTTAATGCCCCAAACAATGGAGTAAAAGCTACAATTTTTTTCAGCATTAATTTAATTTCTTAAAACCATTCAGTCTCAGCATTATCTTTTTCATTAGTATCGTCAAGTGGTGTAGTTCTATCAAATTTCATTGATATACTTTTTTCTTGCTCACCAGATACATCAACAGCTTTAATATCATATTTTTGAGTCCCGTCTCTAAATGGAACTTGAATTCTAAAAGTACCATCTGCAGCAAGAGGTACATCTTCTCCACCAATTGTCAGTTTTGCAGAAGGCTCTGTAGCTCCATAAACAATTAATTCAGCATCAGCAACAAGCCAAAAAGATCTATTTTTAACAATTCCGCTTCCAGAATCATTTAAACCTGAAGACCATTTACCAACACCTGAGTCTGTGAGATTATCATTGAGGTTTGTTGAATTTAGATTTTCCATAAATTCTTCAGAACCAACTTTTCTGCTAAGAGGCATTTTAGTTGCTGCTTGGTATAACCTTTCATGCATTCCATTTTGTTCTGAAACAACAGGATGAGAAATATCTGGGATTGATTCAGAAGTAGAATCTAAATTAAAAGGTACAAATTTATCGAGAATTTGCTCAGAAGGATGGGACCCAGGAACATGGCTTATTGAGGAAAATGCCAATGACATCCACTTAAAACCATATTTGTAACCTAATTCAACTTTATAATCTCTATCTGCAAGTGGGATTGGCAAGTACCACTCGGTACTGTAACTATCGACTGCTATCTCCCTTAGTGTTCCTTGATTCAAGTTGGTTCCTTCAGAACCAGATGCGTCAAATAATCGTAAACATAATTTATTGGCTCCTAAAGATTGTGCTTTTTCTCTATCCGCATCAGAAATTTGCCAAAAAACATAAGCCCAATCTGGATCTCGGGGTAGGAAAACTACATTTGTTTTAACTTCTTCACTACTGTTGAAAGTATTAGACTCAAAAGTTTCTTCAGGTTTTGACTCAGGAGGTGAAGTATATGTTTTTTTTGTAGATTTATCTTGATATTTAAGTATTAAATCAACTAAAACAGCTTTTGTTTTGCGACTGTATAGCGGAACCGATAATTTACTTGCTTCTTGACGTAATTGTCTGAGGGTTAGTGAGAGTAATTGATCTTTATTCATGATCCCATCAGCCACTTTAAATTCTCCATTTTTGTTTGGGATCAGTATGTTCTTTTTTTTTAGAAATTGTGTGTCTTTTTGGCCTGTCGTCAGGATCCTCTGACTACTAAAAAATTCTTAAAATTGATACATCTCTTCAAAACAGTTGGTATCAATGAAATTAATTAATTTTCAGATCTTTTTGAAATGTAAATTAATTTTCTTTTTTTTTAAATTTTATTACCTAAATTTGTTAACGACTCAACAAAAATATATTTTTTCTTCGGGATCAGTTAAAAAAAGAATTCAGCGTTGTTCAACTAGAAACACTAAATCATCTATCTCTAAATCCTCAATACTTTTACCTATTTTTTTTGAAAAAGTACCTAATTTTTTCGAAGTTGATTCTAACTGCTCATAAAAAAGATCACTAAATTTTTTATCATCAAATTTTTTGGATTGGTTATCACACCATTCTCTGAGGGGATTTTTATTTTGATATTCCAAACTATTTTCTAAATTGATAATTTTTAAAATCTGAAGGCAATGAGCGAGAATTCTTAAATGATGTTTCTGCATTATTGTTAGATCAAGATTATCAATTTCTTGAATAGTTTCTATGTTTAATGGGTTAGACAAAGGATCAATTTGATTAGACATTAATTTTTAGTTTTAATAAAGGAAAAAAACTCAATATTGGGGGTATCTTTCGTTAAAGTATATAAAGCTAATTGTAATAAGTTATTTTTGATAACATGGTCAACGAAAATTTAGTTAAAGATGTAGTAAAAGAGCCTTACAAATATGGTTTCGTTACTGATATTGAAACTGAAAAAATAGATAAGGGATTAAATGAAGATATCATAAAATTAATTTCACAGAAAAAAGAAGAGCCAAAATTTCTTCTTGATTTTAGATTAAAAGCCTTTAAAAAATGGCAAAAAATGAAAGAGCCTGCTTGGGCAGCATTAGGATATAAAAAAATTGATTATCAAGATATTATTTATTACTCTGCTCCTAAGCAAAAAGAGAAAATTTCTAGCTTAGATGAAGTTGATCCCAAACTTCTTGAAACTTTTGACAAATTAGGAATACCCCTCACGGAGCAAAAAAAACTCACAAATGTAGCAGTCGATGCTGTCTTTGATAGTGTTTCTATAGCAACCACTTTTAGAGAAGAACTTGCTGAACATGGAGTTATATTTTGCTCAATTAGTGAAGCAGTAAAAAATCACGCAGATTTGATTGAAAAATACTTAGGCACAGTAGTTCCAGCTAGTGATAATTATTTTGCAGCACTAAATTCTGCAGTTTTTAGTGATGGTTCTTTTGTTTATATCCCGAAAGGTGTTACCTGTCCTATGGATCTATCTTCCTACTTCAGAATTAATAGTGGAGATTCAGGACAATTCGAAAGAACACTTATCATTGCTGAAGAATCAAGTTCTGTAAGTTATCTAGAAGGTTGTACAGCTCCAATGTTTGATACAAATACCCTACATGCAGCAGTTGTAGAGCTTGTAGCATTAGACGACGCCTCAATAAAATACTCAACAGTGCAAAATTGGTATGCTGGTGATGAAGAAGGTATTGGCGGAATTTTTAATTTTGTCACCAAGAGAGGAAAATGTTTAGGTAAAAGAAGTAAAATTAGCTGGTCTCAAGTTGAAACAGGGTCTGCAATTACATGGAAATATCCTAGCTGTCTTCTTTTAGGAGAAGAATCTGTAGGAGAATTTTATTCAGTGGCTCTCACAAATAATCTTCAACAAGCAGATACCGGCACAAAAATGATCCATATTGGTCCGAAGACCAAATCAACTATTGTTAGCAAAGGTATTAGTGCAGGTAAATCAAAAAATAGCTATAGAGGTCTTGTCAAAATGGGAACAAAAGCTACTGGATCAAGAAATTACAGTCAATGTGATTCAATGTTAATAGGGGATCAAGCTTCTGCAAATACATTCCCTTACATCAAATCTCAACAACCCAATTCTGAAATTGAGCATGAAGCAAGCACATGTAGAATCTCAGAAGACCAACTTTTTTATCTCCAAAGCAGAGGTATAGAATTTGAGGAGGCAGTATCTATGATGGTCAGCGGTTTTTGCAGAGATGTATTTAATCAATTACCCATGGAATTTGCTGCTGAAGCAGATAAGTTACTGGCACTTAAACTAGAGGGATCAGTAGGTTAATTAATCAATTTCTAAACTGAAATGCAAAGTAAAATGAAAGAATCAGATCCAATTTTAGAAGTTGAAAATCTCTCTGCATCTACTGATAATCTTCCAATTTTAAAAGGGGTTTCACTTACTGTCTATCCTGGGGAAATCCATGCCATTATGGGAAGAAATGGATGTGGGAAAAGTACTCTTTCGAAAATCATTGCAGGACATCCCTCGTATAATATTACAAATGGCGACATAAAATTTTTAGGTGAAAATATCAACTCTCTAGAACCTGAAGAGAGATCTCAATCAGGAATTTTTCTTGGTTTCCAATATCCAATTGAGATTCCAGGTGTAAGTAATCTTGAGTTTCTTAGAGTTTCAACTAATGCCAGAAGGAAATTCCTCAACAAAGAAGAATTGGATACTTTTGATTTTGAAGAATTAGTTAAAGAAAAGTTAGAAATTGTGAAAATGGATCACGCATTCCTATCAAGGAGTGTGAACCAAGGCTTTTCAGGAGGAGAAAAAAAAAGAAATGAGATTTTGCAAATGGCTTTACTTGAGCCCAAGATAGCAATATTAGATGAGACCGATTCTGGTCTAGATATCGATGCTCTAAGAATAGTGGCATCCGGAATTAAAAAAATATCTAATGCACAAACTGGAATTATACTTATTACCCACTATCAAAGATTATTAGATGAAATTAAACCAAATTATGTCCATGTTATGTCAGACGGACAAATCATAAAAACTGGTGAGAGTGATCTTGCTTTAGAGCTTGAGGAAAAAGGGTATGAATGGACTGATAACTTTATAAAAGAGACCTAAATAAATGGAAATTATTGAAAAAATAAAAACTAATAAATCGGATGATAACCTAACAGAAATACAAAAAATCTGTCTTCATAAATTACAATCAAATCCTCTCCCTAATCCTAAAAGTGAACTATGGAGACTTTCAAATAAATCAAAATTGTCAAACTTTTTAGATTACTCAGTTAATGAAAAAGATTCAAAATTTGATATACCATATCCGAAAATTTCTCAAAGTACTATTAGATTAATAATTGGTGAGAATTGCCAAATTAAATTAATAGAGAAAAATTATTCAATACAGCAATTAAGTGATGATGAATTACAAAAATACATCAAGGAACAGATATCTTTTTTTAAGCAAAACGAAAATTGGAGTGACCTACTAAATCTGTCTTTAAGTTGTAAAAATAATATTTTGGGATTAAAAATAAATGGATCAAAAATTCCTCCTATTGAAATTTTTAGTCATGCATCAAGTAATTCTTTAAAAGCAAAAACCCTCGTAATATTTTTAGAAAAGAATTGTGATGTTGAATTATTACAAGTAAATCTTGGTAAAGAAAACTCTTCATTATCTCAATCAACTTTCTTTTGCTTGAAAGAAAATAGTTCCGTAAATCATGGTGTTGTTTCTTACGGTGAAAACAGATCCAATCTATTAAATTCTCTCAATGTAATTCAACAAAAAAATAGTGAATACAACTTAGGGTCTTTACATTTCAAATTCAATTACGCGAGATTTGAAATTAGTATTAAACAATCTGAGGGAAACGCTAAAACAAATATCAAAAGTATGCAAATAACAAAAAAAGAAGAGCAAATTTCAACTTATACAAAAATAGAATTTAATGGTCCAAATGGATTTCTAGATCAAATTAATAAATCACTTGCTGATGATAAATCACATGCAATATTTGAAGGTGCAATAATAGTTCCGAAAATTGCCCAGAGAACTGATGCTTCCCAATTAAGCAGAAATTTACTTTTATCAAATCTCGCGCAAATAGATACCAAACCTCAATTAGAAATAATTGCTGATGATGTCAAATGCAAACATGGAGCAACAATTTCGCAACTAAATGAAGAAGAACTTTTTTATATGCGAACAAGAGGGATCACATTAACAGAAGCAAGTAAACTACAATTAAGTTCTTACTTTCAAGAAATAATTTCATTTATTCCCATTTCAAAAGATAAATGGGATTTGCTTGATAAACTTTTAAATGAGAATTAATGGAAACGATTCAAAATTTTCCTGAAATAACGAAGAAAGACTTTCCTCTTTTAAATAAGAACTTAAAAAGTAATGAGCAAATTATTTATTTAGACCATGCTGCAACCACACAAAAACCAATACAAGTCTTAAAAAAAATTGATGAATATTACAAAAACTTTAATGCTAATGTACATAGAGGGGCACATCAATTAAGTGCTAAAGCAACAGAAGAATTTGAAAATGCACGATATTTAATTAGCAAATATATAAAAGCGAATTCAGCAAAAGAAATTATTTTCACAAGAAATGCTACTGAGGCAATAAATCTAGTAGCTAAATCATGGGGCGAATATTCATTAAAAGAAAACGATGAAATTCTCTTATCAATAATGGAGCATCATAGCAATATTGTTCCATGGCAAATGGTTGCAGCAAAAAATAAATGCAAATTAAAATTTATAGCTATAGATAAAAATGGGAAATTAGATATAGACGACTTTAAATCAAAACTAACATCTAGAACTAAACTTGTTAGCCTAGTACATGTTAGTAATACTCTAGGTTGCTGTAATCCAATCAAAGAAATAACTAAATTAGCTAAACAAAAAGGTTCTTTAGTCTTAATAGATGCATGCCAAAGTTTAGCTCATCAAAAACTGGATGTGATTGATCTTAATATAGATTTTTTAGCTGGATCAGGACATAAACTATGCGGTCCTACAGGTATTGGTTTCCTCTGGTCAAAAAAAGAGATTCTAGAAAAAATTCCTCCTCTCTTTGGAGGTGGCGAAATGATACAAGATGTTTTTGAAGAGACAAGTACTTGGGCAGAGCTGCCACACAAATTTGAAGCTGGAACTCCAGCCATTGCAGAAGCAATAGGTCTTGCAGAAGCAATTAATTATATTAACAATATTGGATTGAATGAAATTCATGAATATGAAAAGACTATTACTAAATATTTATTTGAAAAATTAAATCAAATAGAGCATATTGAAATCATAGGTCCATCGCCGGACATAGATCCAGACAGAGCCTCACTTGCCACCTTTTATATAAAAAATATACATTCAAATGATATTGCTGAAATTCTTGATTCAAAAGGAATTTGCATCAGAAGTGGCCACCATTGCTGTCAACCTCTTCACAGATATATTGGAATTAAATCAACAGCTAGAATCAGCATGAATTTCACAACCAATAAGGAAGATATTGATACGTTTATAGAAAAATTACAAGATACTATTGATTTTCTAAAAATCAATTCTTAAATATTCAAAGCATTTTTTAAAAATTCCTGAGATTTTTGCATCACTGCTTTTTTATTTTCAATATTTCTAAAACCATGCCCTTCATTATCAAAAAAAATAACTTCTGAATATTTATTATTCTGAATCAAAATTTCTTGAATTTTTAAAGTTTGTTTATAAGAAATAACTGTATCTTTTTTTCCATGAAAAAATAAGATAGGTTTTTTTATTTTGTCAATATGGTTTATTGGTGACCTATTTATATAATCATCATGCTTTTTTGCATAATTTCCTACCAAAGAATTTAAATAATCTTTTTCAAACCTATGAGTGTTGTAATGCATATCCTTCAAATCAATAACAGGATATTTACAAATTGCTGCTGTAAAAATAGACCCATATAATAAACAATTCAGAGCAGTTAACCCACCAGCACTATTCCCAAAAATTACCACTTTTTCACTATCAACTTGATTTGATTTAATCAATTCAAGAGCTAGTGCTTTGCAATCATAAGAATCAACAATACCCCATTTATAATTCAATCTCTCTCTATATACTTTGCCAAATCCTGATGATCCTCCATAATTGACTTCAGCAACAAAAAATCCCTTCGACGTCCAATATTGAACTTCAGAATTATATGATCCATCAAAACATGAAGTTGGTCCGCTATGTGCTCTAACAAGGAGCGGTGGCTTTCTAAAATTTTCAACAAGCGGCTTATAAAGTAAAGAATGAGTAGATTGAGCCTCAAAACCTTTAAACCAAAATGTTTCAGGTTTTGAACAATCTTTTATATATTCAGCTTTTATTTCCTCAAAAACATTTGATAAAACTTCGTTATTACAATCAATTTCAAGTAAATTTCCAAGAAAATCAGATCCATGACCTTTCAAAACTACTTTCTTCTCAAAAACACTAAAATCACTTATTGAGGTAAAAGGAGTAGAAAATTCTTTAACGAATTGAAGATCTTTATATTGCTCAACTACTAAATTATTTTCTTTTTTTGCTAAACAAAATAAATCTTTTATATCCCCTGAAAAAAATGTTATTCCTGAGACCCACTGAGGTACTCCATATTCAACAAAATTTCTCTTTACCCTTTTTTTAATAAAAATATTCTCAATTTTACTAGCATCTAAAAACAATAAGTTCCACCATCCAGAACTATCTTCAGAACATACTAAAAGAGTTTCACTTATCCAATAAGGTTGAAAAAAAGAAACGTTTTTTTTGGCATTAATCAGCTTATCTGAAAATTTTTTTATTATTGTTATCTCCCCATCTAAGTCAATTTGAGCAAAACAAAGATCATTTTTATCCCAGGGCATGTATGGAGAATCCCACTCGACCCAAGAAAGTAAACTAACAGAAGTATTAGAAGATAATTCTCCAGCGAAATTCTTAAATTTTTTTATTTGATAAATATCTTGTTTAGTTTTTTTTAAGTTTAAAGAAAATAAGTAATCTCTATTATTTATTTCACAAATACCATACAAAAAATTTTTTTTAGAAATAACAAATGAAGAATCGAAATTTCCATCAATTGATTTAGATAGTTGTCTCGGTTCTTGAACTAAATCGAGATATCTTTTTTGACTTCTGTAATTTGATGCTACCTCTTTAAAAATTTGAAACCATAGTGCGTTGGTAATCTGATCTATCCATATCAAATAAAAATTATTTTTTAAATATATGCATTTATAAGATTTACCACCATATCCATGAAAGTTATTTTTAATATTATATTTTTTACTTGTTAATTTCTGAGGTAACGCCTCTTTTTCATTAAATGGTCTCACAAAAATCGCATTTTCATTTTGATCTTCACCAACAAGATCAATCCAAAAAATGATATCCCTAACAATAGTTAATTCCTTAAAAGATTTTTTTTTAGATACAGTGTGCCTAACTTTTAACTGATCATCATTACTCATTTAAAAAAACTATAAAGAATGCAAATTAAAGTGCTAGTATTTTTATAGCTAAACTCTTAAACAAAAACCTTTTTTTTAACGTGGCAAACCATTTTTCAAAACTTGCAAAAAAGTCAAGAACAAATGGAATCGCAGAAAAAATTGCAAAAGAACAACCAGGTAAGCCATCTCTAGACATTTATAAACTTGGTGATGATGTATTAAGACAAAATTCCAAAAGAATAAATAAAGTTGACGAATCGATTAGAAAACTTGCCAGAGAAATGCTTCAAAGCATGTATGCAGCTAAAGGAATTGGACTTGCTGCACCTCAAATTGGAATCAACAAAGAGCTTCTTGTCATAGACGTAAATTTTGAAGATTCAGCAGCAGAACCTTTAATATTAATCAATCCGGAAATTACAGACTTTGGAACAACCCTTAATTCATATGAAGAAGGCTGCTTGAGTATACCTGGCGTCTATTTGAATGTAGTAAGACCATCAACTATAAAATTGAAATTTAGAGATGAAATGGGACGACCACGTAAAATGAAAGCCGATGGACTTCTAGCGAGGTGTATTCAACACGAAATGGATCACTTAAATGGCATCTTATTTGTAGATAGAGTTACATCAAAAGATGATTTGAACAAAGAACTTTTAAAAGAAGGGTTTAACGAAAAAGACGTTATCTCAATTAATTAATTTAATGACTGAAACAACAATATTTCAAAAAATCATTAATGAAGAAATACCCTGCGATAAGCTTTATGAAGATAAGTTTTGTATTGCGTTTAATGATATCCAGGCACAAGCTCCAGTTCATTTTTTAGTGATTCCTAAAAAGCCAATAATCAGTTTATTAGAGTGTATTGAGCAAGATGCAAATTTATTAGGGCATTTACTTTTTGTTGGTAGCAAAATAGCTAAATCAAAAAATTTAACTAATTGGAGAACAGTAATTAACACTGGAGCAGAATCGGGACAAACAGTTTTTCATTTACATATTCATTTTTTATCTGGAAGAAAAATGAATTGGCCTCCAGGTTAAAACTCTCGAAAGAAATATTAATGGGTTATAAATAAATAAAAACAAAATGAATACTCCAGAGTCTTTAAATACACAATCTAAAAATTTATTCAATTTAATCTCAAAAAATTGGGAAGAGCTAGATGATTCACTCAAAACTAAGTTAATAAAAATTTGGAAAGTTTTAACTTATAAATGGCAATTACAAATTTTATTTAATTTACCTTTTCTACTGTGGTGGGCATTAGATAAATCTTTTCCAAAAGTCCATGAATTTGATGCAACAATTTTGAATTATTTGAATTTACCTGACTGGGCACTTTCATTTATTGGCTTTGGTCAATAGACTGCTAAAAGTTATAATTTATTTCATAACACTAGTTGGAGTAATGAATAAAGAAGTTAATAATAAATCCAAAATACTGTACCAATTACAAAAATTAAGGAAGTTGTCCCAGCCGTTTTTTCTTCCGATAGACCAATGTAATGGATTCCAATTCATATGGCTTTTGATTTCTCTTTTATTTTGTGTTGGTGGAGTAGTACTTGTTGGTCTTACAGGAATAATAAGTTTTTTTGAAAGCTTTCAACCAATTTTTCTTGAAAAGTATTTCGGAGGTGTAGTAAGTACTGTCAATTCAATTTGGGCGGGGAGTTGGGGATTGCTTTTTTCTGCATTATTTCTAATTGGATCAGGAAGCTTTTTTAGCTTAAGACGTCAATTAAAAAACCGTAGATGGTTACATTGGTTATTCCTTGCGATAATTGTATTAATGCTTTTAGCTGTAAACGGAATAAATGCAGGTATTGGATTCATTGCAAGAGATTTAACAAATGCTTTAGTAGAAAAGCAAGAAGATGGATTTTATCGGATATTGGGAATTTACGCTTGTTGTTTCGCTGTTGCTCTACCAATAAGGGTTTCCCAAATATTTTTTACATATAAGTTAGGAATAATTTGGAGAGAATGGCTTTCAAAAAGTCTAGTCAAAGATTATATGACTAATAAAGCTTATTACCAGTTAAATCCCAATGATGAAGAACAAACCGATGTAGATAATCCCGATCAAAGAATCACAGATGATACACGAGCTTTTACCGGGCAAAGTCTCTCTTTCACATTAGGTATTTTTGATGCCTTACTAACATTTTCACTTAATATTCTTATTTTATGGAGTATTAGTACAACACTTACTTTTTCTTTATTTGGTTACGCCGCATTTGCAACTTCTATCCTTTTAATTGCTGGAAAAAATCTTGTAAAGATTGACTTTGATCAACTCAGATATGAAGCAGATTTTCGATATGGCTTAGTACATATTCGAGATAATGCTGAATCAATAGCCTTTTACTCTGGGGAGAATCCAGAGCGAAGTGAAACTGAAAGACGCTTAGGAGAAGTGGTGAGAAACTTTAATTTACTGATTATATGGAGAGTAATAATAGACGTAATGAGGAGATCAATTAATTATGCTGGAAATTTCTTTCCATATTTAATAATGGCAATCCCTTACTTTAAAGGTGATATTGATTATGGACGCTTTATTCAGGCAAGCTTTGCATTTGGAATGGTTGAAGGTTCGTTATTTTTCATTGTTAATCAAATCGAAGAACTTGCAAAATTTACTGCTGGTATTGGCAGATTAGAAGGATTCCAATCAAAAGTTGAATCCATTAGTCAAACCAACCCAACAAGTAATCAAAACGTTATTTCAGATTATCCCTCAATTCTTATTAATAATGCTGACCTTTGCCCACCAGGATCAAATAAAACAATAATTAAAAATTTAAATTTGAGTATCGAGAATAATCAATCACTTTTGGTAGTAGGACCATCTGGGTGCGGAAAAACATCTTTACTAAGAATGATTAGTGGTTTATGGGAACCCGATCAGGGAGTAATTAAAAAACCAAAAATTGGGGAATTATTATTCATACCTCAAAAACCATATATGCTACTTGGTTCTTTAAGGGAACAATTATGTTATCCCACAGCAGTCAAGAAATTTAGTGATGAACATCTTACTTCTGTACTTCATGAAGTAAATTTAAAAACTTTAGTGGATCGGTATCCTAATCTTGATATCAAACAAGATTGGCCACGAATTCTTTCCTTAGGCGAGCAACAAAGATTGGCTTTTGCAAGACTCTTACTAAATTCTCCAAGATTTGCAGTACTTGATGAAGCAACAAGTGCTTTAGATATTAATACTGAAAAAAAACTATATAGTTTACTTAAGGAAAGAGAACTTTCTCTTATTAGTGTTGGACATAGACCAAGCTTAAAAGATTTCCATGAGAATATTTTAGAATTAAATGGACAGGGAGACTGGAAATTATTGACGTCTGATAAGTATAATTTTAAGGATTAACAAAAAAAATGAATTCGAAAGAAGAACAAACTAACTCAGAAGTCACTAATCTAGAGAATGAGAGTTTTATAGAACAGCAGAAAGATCCAAATTATATCAATGAACAAATTGGAGATAATCAATTAGATGAAAAATCGATAGAAATTAAAGATGAATATAAATTTGGTTGGAGTTGCTATTCTGAAAAAACTAATGGAAGATTCGCAATGATTGGCTTTCTTTCAATAATATTAATTGAATTATTTAGTAAACAATCGTTTTTGAAATGGGCAGGAATCCTATAATTAATCATCAAATCTAGAACTGTTATCTCTAGGTTTTTTCTTGTTTGTTCCAACGTTATATCTACTATTTGGATTTTTTGAACTTGATCTAGCTGAAGAGCTTACTCTACGAGTCTCACGTGGTTTTTTAGCTTGATTAGCATCTTTAAATGAAGCATCTTCTACTTGAGCTGTTGAAGTTTGCTGCCTAATAGAGGATCTAGTAGGTTTCTTTCTTAATGGAGTAGAATCCGCCGGAGGAGAGATATTATCTTGTCTAGAAACTGTACGATTCATTCTGGGTCTTGACCCTGTTTTAACTTCATCGCGAGATAAATTTCTTCTTTCACCAAAATTATTTGTTTCTGGTTGTTTCCTATTTCTATCTTCAGAAGTCTGTCTTCTCCTTCTTATAGGCTCGTCATTTTCAAACTGACTTATTTCCCTTGTAGATGGCCTACTTCTACTTGCTGCAGCAGAAGGTATGGCTCTTGAAACATTCCTCCTACGAGATCTCCCCTCCGTATAGTCTTCTTCAAATTCATCTTCTTGAGGTTTAAATCTTCTAGATGGTCTTTCAGGTTCTTCAAACCTATCATAATCCTCGTTAAATCGACCTCTAGAATTTCTTGGAACATCAGAAATAGGATCATCATCAAAATAAGATGACCTTCTAGCTTGATCAGTAGCAACTCCCCTCAATCGCACACTTTCATATGCGAAAAAAACTGTAGTTCCTGCTAATAAAAACTGACCAAACTGAAGGATAGGATCTAACCTCCAGCCTTGAAAAAATAATATTCCACCGCACAAAAGTCCAATTGCTGCGAAGAAAACATCATAATCCCGCGCCAAGGCAGGCTTAAAGGACCTTAAAAAATAAAGGCCTCCTCCACATACTGCGAGAACTATACCAACAATACTGGCCCAATTGAGACTAGCATTGACCACATTCTTTCTCCAAAAATTTATTTTTTAAAGGGTTACTTATATCCCTTATATATAGTGTACTTAAAACTTCTACAAAAACTAGCGTCTTCCAGTAGAAGTACGATCGAGAGAATCTTTCTGGCTGACAAAAATCAAAAATGCAGTGGCTGGAATAACGATAAGTAAGGCAGCAGCAATAAAACTGCCTATCATTCCCACCGCAGAATTATTTGCAACTTCAGCAGAAAAATCTGCGGCTAGTAATAAATTTGAGATTTGAAACACTTTTAAAATATTAAATTCTCAATTTATAATACGAATTAAATACGTTTCAATGGGTTATTTATTAAGATGAATTAAATAATTGTGATTTCGTTGCTTGTAAACTCTCTTCAAATTTTAGATATTAGTTTGGGAATTTCTCTTTCATATCTAACTATAGTTTTTCTAATAAGATTAATACTTACTTGGTACCCAAAAATTGATTTAAGTAAAGGTTTATGGTTATTAGTTTCAATACCATCAAGCTCCATTCTTAATTTAACAAGAAAACTAATTCCTCCTATCGGAGGCGTTGATGTTGGACCCGTAATTTGGATCGGATTTATAAGCTTTTTAAGAGAAATATTAGTCGGTCAGCAAGGGCTTATAAAACTTGCATTGAATACACATATTTCATAGAAATTTTTTAATTATTTCTCAGTAATTTGGCAATAATTCTTCCTCTACATATTTAGTATGTATCTTACCCTGCTTAAATTTAGATTTATTCAGTAAGGTTAGATGAAAGTTAATTGTTGTAGGAATACCAGTTACTGCACATTCATTTAAAGCCCTATTCATACGTTTAATTGCAGTATTACGATCCTTTCCCCAGACTATTAATTTACCAATTAATGAGTCATAGAAAGGAGGGATTTCATAGCCTGTATAGACATGACTATCCACCCTTACACCTGGGCCACCAGGAGGAAGCCACCCAGTTATTTTTCCGGGTGATGGTCGGAAATTGTGAGAAGGATCTTCAGCATTGATTCTACATTCAATGGCATGACCATTTAAATGGATATCATCCTGATTAAATTCCAAGTTTGCTCCGCTTGCGATTTTAATTTGCTCAGCTATTAAATCAACTCCTGTAACCATTTCAGTAACAGGATGTTCAACTTGAATCCTAGTATTCATCTCCATAAAATAAAAATTATCATCAGCATCAACTAAAAATTCAACTGTCCCCGCCCCTTCGTAGCCGATACTTTTTGCAGCAGCAATAGCTGCGTTCCCCATTTTTTTTCTTAGCTCAGTATTAATTGCGGGACTAGGAGACTCCTCTAGTAACTTCTGATGTCTTCTTTGAACTGAACAATCTCGCTCTCCTAAATGAACAACATTACCCGACCTATCGGCCAAAATTTGAATTTCTACATGTCTTGGCTTCTTTATAAATTTCTCCATATATAAACCATCGTTACCAAAAGCTGCTTCTGCTTCGCCTTGAGCTGCTTTAAACATTTTTTCTAGATTATCAGAGTTTTCAACCAACCGCATACCTCTTCCACCTCCTCCAGCAGTGGCTTTAATAATTACCGGATAGCCAATATCGTCTGCCAATTTATAAGCCTCATCAACATTTGATAACAAGCCTTTACTACCAGGTACTGTTGGAACTCCAACTGCTTCCATAGTTTCTTTAGCTGTAGATTTATCTCCCATTGATCTAATAGCTTTAGGAGATGGGCCAATAAAAACTATGCCGTGATCATTACACATCTCAGCAAATTTATCATTTTCTGCAAGAAATCCATAACCAGGATGAATAGCATCAACTCCTCTCGATGTAGCAGCAGCAAGTATATTTGGAATATTTAAATAACTCTTATTACTTAATGAATCTCCTACGCAAACTGCCTCATCAGCAAGCTGAACATGCAATGCTTTTTTATCTACAGTGCTAAAAACTGCAACGGTTGCAATACCTAGTTCTCTACAACTTCTGACAATTCGTAAAGCTATTTCTCCACGATTAGCAATTAAAACTTTTTCAACCATTATGAAAATAAAATTGAAGAAATGAAATGACTTAAAATAAAAAATTATTTGCCAAAGTATTCAACAAAATTTTTTAGTGATCAGAGGACATTTTTTACAATACAACCTAAAACGTTATATATGTATAAATATTTGTTTTATGCAATAGAAAAATTATTCATCATATTCAAAAAAACTCTTTTCGAACTACATGCTTCATTCAGCCAATAATGTATGATATTTTTAAGGTTTAAGCATCCCCCGGCTGCTGAAAACCCTTTGCGGACGTGGCGGAATTGGTAGACGCGCACGTCTAAGGAGCGTGTGGCTTCGGCCTTGCGAGTTCAAGTCTCGCCGTCCGCATTTAATGTATTCTGGTTTAACTGCAATGAAAAAAGAATCAGTTGCAGTAGTTATAATTTCCAATGGTCCTGGTGAATTAACTACATGGGTAAATCCTGTAGTGAATGAGCTAAACAAAATAAATAAATCACTATGTGATGAAGATAAACAAGATTTCACTCTTAGGTTAGTCCTTGTTCCTTGCCCAAATGCCACTGGTAAAGAATTTTTAGTTGCAAATTCATGGAATAAATTCGAATTAATTACAAAATCAAAAAGTTTTTGGAAATTATTAATAAAGCCACATTCCTTTGCTGATTGGCCAAAAAAAGGGATAGTTATTTTCCTAGGTGGGGATCAATTTTGGAGCATTTTATTAGCTAAAAGATTAGGTTATTTAAATATCACATATGCTGAATGGGTTTCACGATGGCCTAAATGGACCAATGAAATTGCTGCTATGAATGTAAAAGTAAAAGAGTTAATTCCTAAAAGATATAAATATAAATGTAAAGTAATTGGCGATTTGATGGCAGATATCAAACTTAATAGCGAAATATCACTAAGAAATAAAGAAAAACACTACATTGCATTATTGCCTGGTTCTAAGAAAGCAAAGCTTTCTATTGGAATTCCTTTCTTCTTAGAAGTTGCAGATCATATCGCTAAAGAAAATCAAAATATAAATTTTATAATCCCCATTGCACCAACTACTAATAAAAGTGAATATTTATTTTTTCAAAGCAACAAAAATCCAATTGCTAAATATTACTCATCAAAAATCAAAACAATTAAAAACTTCAAAGACTCTAGTTTTGATTATGTAATTGAAACATCAAAAAAAACAAAGATTTATCTAATCAAGAAACATCCTTGCTATGAAATATTAAAAGAATGTGATCTAGCAATTACAACTGTAGGAGCAAATACTGCAGAATTAGCAGCAATTAGTCTTCCAATGTTAGTTGTTCTGCCAACTCAACATTTAAATATGATGAACGCTTGGGATGGTATTTTTGGAGTAGTTGGAAAAATTTCATTCATAAATAGATTCCTAACTTTTATAATTAAAAATTTCTATTTTAAAAAAAAGAAGTTTTTTGCTTGGCCAAATATTAAAGCTAAAAGAATGATTGTCCCTGAAAGGATAGGTAATATTTCGACAACAAAAATTGCAAGAGAAGTATTATTTCTTATTAAAAATAGAGATCAATTAAAAAGTATTAGGGATAATCTAAACAAAGAAAGAGGCGATAAAGGTGCTGCAAAAAAACTTGCTTCTATAATTGTTAATTCAATAAAAAAACTTTAACAATTACCAGGGATCATCAATTTCAAACTTTTCTGATTTTTTATTATCTTTAACTAACTTTTGTTCGTTTAGTGGTTCAATATCTAAAGTTTCAGTTGCATTTTGAATTGGTCTTTTCGCAGCTAAATTAGTAGATGATTGTTTTTTTTGCTTTAAATCAATATTATTTTTTTCATCTATTTGATTAACACTATTTTGATTCTGGATCTGATCAGAATCATCATTATCCATATATAGCTTTTTTCTATTATTTATTTCTTCTTCAGAACCCTTTATTTCAACATATTCAAGTTCATCTTCATAATCATCTTCATAATCATCTTGTTCCACAACTTCTTCATATTCCTCGACCAAATTGTTTTGCTGTTCTGATTCAGAACCTGAAAGTAACTGATTCTCAACAGGTACAAGATTTGCTGAGTATCCATTTACTTCCCTTTCATCCCATGAAGAACCCCCGACTCCAAGTTTCTCAAGTAGTCCACTACTTAGTTGCTTCAATTTCTCTTCCGCACCTTCATAAACAATAATCCTATCAGTACCACTACTTACAATTTCCTCAACAGGTATTTCCCAAGTACTTAAAACTCCCTCGCCTAAAAGCGGAACACCAACAGCACCCATAACAAGAGATATCAAATCCCCAGTCTCAATATCAAAAGAAAAGCCAAGAACTCTTCCCAGAAGTTGTCCAGATTCTGTAATCACTTGACAATTAATTACCTTCCCATACCTTTCTGGAGAAAAACTTTCACTCAAAGAATCTAGGGAGTCAACTAATATGACATCTCCAACTTGCTTTATACTTTCCAAAGGCATCCATTTTGGCAAACCTGGTAAAAATCTTGTAAGTGGATTATCTCTTAGTCCCAAAGCGACCACCTCTCTTCTATCAATATCAACAACAACTTCGCCAACTACGCCTAGCCGCCTTCCAGTATCAGTAGTTATCACTTGTGTTCCCATTAATTCTGACCTTAACCATAAACGTTCACTAGGAACCGAGTTAGGGAGATTCTTATTAGCAGATGTGTTAGACAAGCTCATAAATTTCTTTTTATCATTCTGACGTATAAATTTAAAAAAGTGTGTTTATGCAGCATTTGGTAACCCAAGAACTTGAGTATTAGCACCTCTTGCTTGCGCAACCCCAATTGTTCGTTCAGATGAACTAATCATAGGCCTTCTATGACTTACGACTATAAATTGAGCATTTGATGACTGATTTGATATTAGTTTTGACAACCTTTCAACATTAATACCATCTAAAAAACTATCAACCTCGTCTAATGCATAAAAAGGTGAAGGCTTATACTTTTGCAAAGCAAATAAAAAACTTAAAGCAGTTAACGATTTTTCACCACCTGACATAGACGCTAATCTTCTGACATTTTTTCCCTTGGGATGAGCCACTAAAGTTAATCCTCCTTCTAAAGGAGAATTGGGATTTTCAAGTTGAAGAAATCCATCTCCATCAGATAAATTTGCAAAAATTTCTCTAAAATGTTTATCAACTTCTGTAAATGCTTGCATAAAAGCTTCTTGACGCATCGTAGATACAGTTTCTATTCTCAGCAATAATTCAGATCTTTCATTAGATAAAATTTCTAATTTTTCTCGCAAACCATTTAATCTCTCAATTAATTCTTCTAGTTCATCAAGAGCCAACATATTGACAGGTTCTAAGCTTTCTAGTTTTCCATTTATAATCGAAATTTCTGATTGCAAAGATTCAAGACTCTTCCCTTCATATTCTCCAAACTCCGGTGAAGGATTGGGTAGATCTTTTTTATAATTTTCTAATTTTATTTTCTCGCTCCTCATCTCTTCTTTAAGGGAATGCATATCCCTTTCAAGATATTCAAGCTTTAACAGATAGTTATTATATTCTTGCCTTTTATTTGAAATTGAAGAGTTTAATTCATCTCTTTTCCTTCTCAATAAACCTAAATTCTTCTCTAGAGAATTTTTTTGATTATCAAGATCTGAAAGCTCTTTTTTAAATTCATCTCTTTTTTCTATCCATTCACTATGCGCAATTGCGAGTTGTTTAATAGATTCCTGCAAGTTTTTTTCTTGTAGTAGAGTAATTTTTAATGAATTATTGATACGCTCTTTATTTAAAGCAAATTGATTCTTTTTATCTAGTAATATATTTCTCTCTTTAATAAGTAATTCAAGTTTTTTATCAAGATTATTAAAATCGTCATTAAAAGCTATTAATGATGATTTTTGATTTTTTTCATAATTTGCCTTTTGAATGGTTTGTAGTTGATCAAACTTATCGTGATAAGGCTTCAATTGATTTTTTAAATGACCTAACTCTTTAACTAATAAATTATTAGCAGTATCAAGTTTATTTAATCTCGATTTACAATCTTCAACTCTTTGGGAGACAGCTTTAAGAGAATCTTGATTTACTTCAATTTCTTTATTAAATGAGGCACAATCCTCAATTATTTGACTGCGATTAGAATTTAATATACTTAGTCTATTATTTTTTATTATCAAATCATTATTTGACTCTTTTAAAGCTTCTTCGATAACTAATAATCTTTCTTTTATAGGACTGGAATCATCAATATCATTATTAATTCCAAACCTATAAGCCAAATCTTTATTTAACTTACTGCCTCCCGTAATAGCACCACTTGCTTCTAATAATTCACCACTTAAGGTAACCAACCTATTTTTTCGTGTAGATAACCTTGCTGAGGATAAGTCTGAAAAAACCAAAGTATCTCCAAAAACATATCGAAAAACATCTGAATAAACTTCATCAAAAGTGATTAGATTAATAGCTTTATCAATAAATCCACTCTCCCTGTTATTTTCAAATCTTGAAATTGCATAATTCTTTTTTTGACTTTTAATTCTATTTAAAGGTAAAAAAGTTAATCTTCCCGCTTTCTTCTTTTTAAGAATTTCAATTGCTTTTGCAGCAATATGATCATTATCAACAACAATTTGTCCTAACCTATTTCCAGCAGCAATTTCTAATGCATATCTATTTTTCTCACTGACCTCTCCAAGTTGAGCTACATAACCATGTATACCCTCTAAACCTGCCTCTAAGAGAATTCTGAGAGCATATGAACCTCTAGATTCATTTAAAGCTTCCTTCCTGCTTTCGAATCTAGATAAATCCTTTTCAAGCCTTAATTGCTCGTTATTTAGCCTTGATTTAGTTTTAATTAATAAATCGATTTCATTTTTTAAAGAATTAATTTCTGCACTATTACTTGCCAAGTTTTTATTTTTTGTATCGGATGTCTCTTTTTTTCTTTGATTTCCCTGAAAAAGTTTCTGCTTTTCTAAGTCTAAGGATTCGATCTGTGACAATATCTCAACTTTTTGAATATTATTTTGAATAGTTTCTTCTTCAATTTTCCTTTTTTTTATTTCCAAAGGATTAATTTGATTTTTTATACTTTCAAGCTCAGCATTTAATTTGATACTTTGTTTTGAGAATTCTCCAGATTCTCCAGCCGCATCAGAAAGTTTTTTTCTGGATAGTTTATGTTTTAAACTGAGATCATCAATTTGCAAGTTCAATTGATTTAAAAAATTATCATCGAAATTTTCTTGTCTCATCTTTTCTGACTCGATATTCCTCTTAGAAATTGCAATTTCATCTCTCTGTTTTTGTAATTTAATACCTTCTTCTTTATTGAGAATTGATATCCTATCAAGTTCTCTCAAGCTAGAGTTAATACTTCCAATATCAGAATTAACTTTTATCAATTTATCCTCTCCTTTCTCCTTAAGCTCATCAACAAGGATTTTCAAAGCATCTTCTAAAACTGATATTTCTTTACTAATAGATTCTTTTTGTTTATTAAATAAGATTTTATTTTTTTCAATTTCACTTTCTTTTTTTTCTATAGATTCAACATGCTTAACTTGTTTTTCAAAAATAAGAACTTTCTCTAATTCTATTATTTGTAATAGTTTTGCCTTTAATTCTTTATATCGCTTTGCTTTTTCACATTCTTTTTCAAGCTTATTTTTACTAGATTGCAATTCATTTTCTAGAATTTCACATCTTTCTTGTCTTTCGAAAACATCATTTAATTTTGCATTAGTTTGTTCTATTCTTGTATCAAAAAGTGCGACTCCTGCTAATTCATCAATAAGATTTCTCCTCTCCTTATTATTCATTGATACTATTCTTGTTACATCACCCTGCATAACAACATTGCTGCCTTCAGGATCAACACTGATATCTCTTAATATTCTCTGTATTTGTTGCAAGGTACATTGTTTTCCATCAGAAGTATAAGTAGAAGCATAAGAACCACCTGGCATAAGCCTTAATTTTCTAGAAACTAACCATTCTTTTTGACCTTTATTAAGGGCAATATCTTCTTCTTCTAGTTCCAAAGGCGGAAGGTCCTCTCTGGGAGACCAATCTTGAATATTAAATTTTACCGATACAGATGTTTCTGATGACTTACCCTCTTTAACTTTGGAGTTATTTATTAGATCTGGTAATCGTTCAGCCCTCATACCTCTACTATTAGCTAGACCTAAACAGAATAAAATTCCATCTAAAATATTACTTTTCCCAGAACCGTTAGGACCCGTAACCACCGTAAAACCTTCTTCAAGAGGAATTTTTACATTTCCCCCAAAAGATTTAAAATTTTCAAACTCGACCTGATTGATATGTACCAATCTCAAGTCTCAATAGCTAAATAAGAATAACTAATTTGCAAAAATTCTCAATAGAAATATTACGTTTATTTATAAATGAATATTAATAATTTTTGCTCAATCTACAAGAATTAGAGGAAATTTCAAACAAACCAGAAAGAAGTTCACCATCCAAAATGAATCGATAATTGTCAGAGTCCAAGTCTGTAGAAACGTTTTTAAATATTCCATGGTCAATTCTTTTTACAAAACCTCTATTATCAGAAAGTTCATGTTCTATTCTGGATAGCCATATTAGTCTATGATTTGGCTGCTTAGAAATTTCTATAGAAGCTTGATTTAATAAAGGTAGTTTTAAAAATTTCCAAGTTAAACAATCTATTCCATTTTCAACAAGAAAATCATAATGAATATCTTTAGACTTAACATTATAAACTTCATGTTCCAGCAAAACCCATTTATCCATTATTTAGTTGATAAATAAATTAAATCTTTTTGCAAAACAAAGTTTAGATAAAGATATTTTTTCTTAAAGATGGTCCCTTTTATTTAATTACCTGCATCAGGAACAAATCTTAAAGCGATGAATAGCAAACTTCCAGCTCCAGCAATAGCTGCAGCTACTAATCCAAAATCTGTAGGGATTGTGCGAGATGCAAAAATTAATGATGCAAATGTAATATCCATGATGAAATTTAAACTCATTTAATAATTCCAGTAATAGCTTAACAAAAGCTTCTTGCAGAACAGAGTAGATAAATAAAATGTAAATAAACTTTTATATGTTTTTATTCTATATAAATCCCACAATTATTTAGATAAGGGTTCCAAATTAAGAAAATGGGTCTAATCTTAAAATAAATAAGTTTGAATAATGGAGACTTACCATCCTCCCAAAGAAGTAGAAGATAAAGAAGATAACTCTAATCTTCCCGAAAGAGAGGTTCTCTCGGAAAAATGGTTACTCGAAAAAATTGACAGTTTAATACCTTTAATAAAAGAAAAATGGCCTGACATTGCACAACAAACCCTTGAAGCCACAAAAGGGAGTATTGACGATTTAGTTGAAGTAATAGCAAGCCATAGTGGAACCTCAGCAATTAGAATAAAAAGCCAACTATTTGAAATAATTGATTCAATAAGAGAAAACAATTGGGAAATATCAGAAAAAATTGAGCCTATAGAAAGTCAATTAGAAGAATTATTAGAAGAACTTAACGATACACTTAGACCAAAAATAGAAAGTCCTATAAGAAAAAAACCATTATTATCTATTGCTATTGCTGCTGGTATTGGTTTACTAATAGGAACGCTCCTAAACAGTGGTAGAAAATAATATGGAAAAACCAAAAAATAAAAACTTTGCAAATACCGCCTCCAGAATTTCAGCCATTGCAAGTTCAGTTATGGATTTGCATGTAAGAATAGCTCTTCAAGAAGTAGATAGAGAAAAAAGAAGATTAATTAGTGGTGGAATATTTTTGGCAATTGGCAGCACATTATTATTATTAGTACTAATTTGCATCCATATTATTTTCTACCTTTTTCTAACAAAATATAATAACTGGAATATTGAATATAATTTATTACTAATAATATTTATCGATTTAGTTCTTGCAGGCTTAAGTTTAAAACTTGGAGGAAAATTAGCCAAAGGACCATATCTTCCTCAAACATTAGAGGGTTTAGGCAAGACAACAAAAGCCGTTTTAGGCAAAAAATAAATTACCTTATTAAATACTTTATCCATCTACAATCTATTCCCCCATTACTAACAGGAATTTTCAATGAAGATTTCATTTTCAAATATTTTGTTAGTTTTGGATTTCCACTTAGCAGCCAAAATTCCCAACCTGAAAAATTATTCTTTAGGAAGATTCCCATTTGTTCATATAAATAAATCAATTCATTTTCATCGCCTAATTTTTTGCCGTATGGAGGATTACATATGATTATCCCAGGTGTACAACTTAATTGGAGTGCTAAAAAATCATTATTTATAAGCTCAATATAATTTTCTAGTCCAGCTAATGATATGTTTACATTCGCCTGCTCAAAAACCTTTTTATTAATTTCACATCCTATTATTGTTGGCAATTTTTCATAATTTATAATTTTATTTTTTGCCTTATTTTTTTCATTAAGATAAATATCTTTCCTAAAGTCCAACCAATTCTCAAAAAGATATACTTGATCAATATTTATGGGAACTCCAAGGTATTGGTTGACTGCCTCAATTAAAAAAGTTCCCGAACCGCACATAAAATCTATTAATGGAACTTTGCCATTCCACCTAGTCATATTTATCAATCCAGAAGCTAAATTTTCTTTTAATGGAGCATTTCCAATTGCGGGTCTATAGCCTCTTTTGTGTAAGCTTTCAACGCTGCTTTGAAGACTGAGAATTGCTTTATTATTATTTAAATGCAGATGAATTATAAAATCAGGATTAGCTAGAGAAACATTTGATCTTTTATTCCAAACTGCCTGTTGCAAATCAGTTATGGAATTTTTTACTTCAAGAGCAGTGAAATGAGTATGACTTAAAGAAGATGTTCTCCCAGTCACTTGAACATTAAACGTTTTATCAAAGTGCAACCAGTTCAACCAATCAAATGAATCTCTAACCCCCGCATATAAAGATTGCTTGTCATAGCAATGAAAACTTGCAATTTCTCTATAAAAACGAAAAGCTAATCTGGAATAAAAATGAACTCTATAAAAAGTTTCAAAATCACATTCAAAATTAATAAATCTTTTATAAGTATTAATATTAAAGCCGCCTAAATTTAAAATTTCTTCTGCTAAAGATTTCTCTAGTCCCTCTGGAGATGATGCCACTACATTCATATACGATAAAACTTAGTAAAAAAACTATTCAATAACCATTTTGCCTGTCAGAATATAAATGTCCAATTGGACTAGGTGATCTCAACCGATGTTTCGGACAGCGGTTCGATTCCGCTCAACTCCACTATTTGGGGTTGTAATGGTTTCGACGGGGCATAAGGAAGGTGACTGAAGCCGGCTCGGTTAGAGCAAAAACACAAATGCTAACAAAATCGTTAGTTTCTCCCGTCAAACAGCACTAGTTGCTGCTTGATCCTAAAGGAGATGGGGTTATATCAGCCTTATCAACCAAATGATACGAGGAGTCTGGAAGGACTCCACTTTTTTAAATAACTAAGAAGTTGTAGTAGATAATTTATGAGTGTGTAAATATTGCTGCAATTACTTGTATTAAAAAGAATTTTTTTAATTTTATAAGTATAAATACTGAGAAGATAAGTTTTCAATTAATTTATCTTATTAAGAAATCCAATCTTGCAAAATGGAATCTAATAAAAAACTAAATGACTTGATAATAAATCTCAAACCAAAAGTAATTAGATTCACTGGTGAAAAATTTCGCAATGAACTATGGAATAGTGGTTGTCAAATCAAAAAAAATAAGAACATATCTAGCTAAAAATTTAATTAATTACTTGAAAAAGGATTTTTCGGCATTTTTTTTAAACATTTTTGTGAAACTTCCTGAAGTACTTTAAATTCATTTTTTTTTAAATTCCAATTAAATACATTAGATACATCTATAACTTGAGATTTTTTTCGCATTCCAACTAGTGGAATAGTTCCTTGATAACAACACCAATTAATTGCTACTTGCGCCTGGGAAACTGATCTTTGATGCGCAATTCTTTTTAGACACCTCCTCAATTCATATGTTGGTTTTTTATAGTTTTCAAATAAGGAATTACGAATAAAACTTTTTTCTTTATTTTCTTCTTTATCCGGATCAATACAAAGTATTCCAAAGGACAAAGGACTATAAGCAAAGAAATCAATATTATTTTCGTCGCAAATTTTTTTTACCTGATATTGTTTTCCTAAATCGGGAGCAAGCAAAGAAAACTGTATTTGAACACTCTTTAGGTGCTGATCTCTTTTTGCTAAAAAATTAATTAATTTCATCAATCTTTTAGGGCCTATATTTGATAAACCTATTTGAAAATCAAAGCCTTCATCTTTTAAATCGCAAAGATTATTCAACAGCCCTAATTCCTGCCAAGGATTGTATTTTGCAGTTGACCAATGTAATTGCACTATATCTAATTTGTTATTAAGTCTCTCTAAACTTTTCAAAAAAGGTTTATTGAAGCCTCTGTTACCTATTCTCCAGGGATAAGGTGCAAGTTTGGTTGCTATTTGAATTCTTTTTTTCTTTGCTGAAGGAGTATTTAGTAAAAATTTTCCTATCAACAATTCACTTCTGCCCTGAAGATTCCCAGTACCGTAAGAATCTGCAGTATCAATTAGATCGAAACCTCTTCGTAACGCTTCATCATATGTCTCACGTAAATCATCGTCATTTGTAGATTGGTAATTCCAGAAAAGCTTATTCCCCCAAGACCACGTACCTAATCCAATTCTTTTCTTCACTAGTCAATTTAAATAAGGAACTTTATAAGGTTATCTAAAAATATTAACTTCTTTAAAATATTTCAAAAAATAAGTTTTAAAGCATTAAAAATCAATTTCTCTTGACATTAAGGAATTATTCTCCAAAGTAAGAGAAATAAAAATAAAAAATTGTTCATTACCGTTTGCGGACAAAAAGGGGGGGTGGCCAAGACCTGTACAAGTATTCACCTTGCAAGTGTTTGGCATTCTGAAGGTAAAAAAGTTTGCATAGTCGATGCCGACAAAAATAGATCTGCTTTAGCATACGCATCAAGAGGCAATCTTCCATTTCCAGTTTTCCCCGTCAATTCAGCTGCTAAAGCATCAAGATCATCAGAAATTGTAATAACTGATGGCCAAGCTAGCAGTGATCAAGAAGAACTTAAACACTTAGCGTATGGTTCAGATTTAGTTATCTTACCTACAACTGCAAAAGCAAGATCAGTAGAATTAACTGTTGAACTAGCTAATTTATTAAGCAACTTAAAAGTTAACCATGCTGTAGTAATAGTAAAAGTTGATTTTAGACAGCAAAAAGCAGCGCAACAAGCCAAAGCAGCTCTAGAAAATTTTGGTTTATATGTTTTTGATACATTTATACCCTTACTCTCAGCATTTGATAAAGCAGAAGCCTCCGGCAATGCAGTATTTGAAGCTGTAGACGATTTAGGCAGATCAGATCCTCGTCGAATGACGGGCTGGTCTGCTTATTGTTCAATTGCCTCACAAATTCCATGCCTGATTTCGAAGCCCTCATCCGACACCAACAACTTAAACAACCAACAACCAATAAGCGCTTAAAAGTAGTTGATTCTCCTAATTTTGAAGAAGAAAAAAAAGAAGAAACAATAATTAGACAATCTGGATTATTAGTTAATTTTTTTGGAGGTTTTATAGGCTCTGTAATTGGAACTTTAACAATACTGTTTCTCTATATTAATGAATATCTACCATTAGATTTACTAAAACTTAAGTAGTATATTCGCTATTAGTTCCAATATAATCTGAAAACCATTGCTATCACTAGGTTTGACCTCCAAAAAATGGTGGTACCTAGGTGGTACCTCACTATTATTACCCGTTCAAAACTTAGTCATCATGGACACTAGTGGTACTTTACCGGTACCAGGTAAGTGCAAGTAAGTATTAAAAATACTAAATAGATTTACTCTGAAAAATAATAAGAAAAAGTATCAATTTGTAGGATCAAATTTTCAAAACTTCTCTTATGAAGTGACAAATAATTTAATTGATCCAAAATAAAGTTAATCAAAATATACTTATGAAAAGATTACTAACGTTATCTTTGCTTGGATCTTCTTTATTAACAGGATTAAACTCAGCAAAAGCAGATACAAATTTTCATTTCGTACAAAATGGGGCGGAAGGTGACGAAATTTATCGTTCAACTGTAAATAACGGTATAACCTCTTTCGAATTTATAACTAAGCACAGTGTTGAAATTGATCCAATTAATGCATTAGAAACTGAGTCTTACTGGTATGACGAAAGTCTTAATAAATTGTTCTTTCAAGAATACAGTTCCCCAGGTGTTTATACAGGTAAACATGCGGTTTATGATCTTAATGAAAATACCTGGACTTCCATAACAATTTCATCTGACAATGGAAATACACAATATCCTTACTTAACAATTCCAACCAGTAACAGCAATTCAATTGCTTCTAATGCTTCCAATATTTCTAGCAATGATACAGATATCGCTTCTAACGCCTCAAGTATCTCAACAAACTCATCAAGTATCTCAACAAACTCATCAAGTATCTCAAGTAACGATACCGATATTGCTTCTAATGCTTCCAATATTTCTAGCAATGATACAGATATTGCTTCTAATGCTTCCAATATTTCTAGCAATGATACAGATATCGCTTCTAACGCCTCAAGTATCTCAACAAACTCATCAAATATCTCAAGTAACGATACTGATATAAGTGCTCTTCAAGGTCTTATTAGTACAAAATCAGGATCTACAACAACTGCAAGAATTGGAGATTCAACAAAAAATACTTTAGAAATAGGACCAACAACAAATCCAACAACTATTGACCAATCTGGAATTTCAGTCTCTGGCGGTAACCTGATCAAAAAAGACTCAGATGGAAATATCCATATTGGTAAAAACTCATTTGTTATTGGAGACGATGTTTTAAATGGTGCTCATCCAATTTGGGCAGAAGATGAAAATGGAACAAAGATTCCTCTTAATATCTATGGTTCAGACTTACAAATTAATGGAGTCAGTGTTCAAGAACAGATAAACACTAATAAAACAAACATCAAAAATTTAGGTTCAGGAGTGGCTGGATCAACTGCGTTAACAGCAGCACTTACAGCATTACCTCAAACATCTAAAGAATCTAAATTAAGTTGTGGTGTTGGAAGCGGTGCTTACAGTAGTAGGTATGCAGTTGGTTTTGGTTGTGCTTCTAAATTAAATGAAAGAGTGGATATAAATGCTGGTGGATCATATGTTTTTGGAGGTTCTAAATCTTATGGAGAAGGAACATTAGATAGTGGAGTAGTAAAAGCAGGATTCGTTTTTAAATTAGGTGAATTAAATGAACCAACTCAAATCAGCATGAAAGAAAAAAAAGAATTAAAACAAGAAATAAGCATCTTAAAAGAAAATAATCAAAATATTCTTGCTCAAAATCAAGCACTTTTAGCAAGATTAGAACGTCTTGAAAAAATTGCACTTGGTGCAAGCAAATCACAAGATTTAGCAGTTTATAAACTCAAATAATTATTTCTATGTAGAAACTTAGTGGTACTTAAACGGTAACAAATAAATATTATCCTTGAGAAGGACTGCGCTGGAATGACTTTAACGCTAAGTCGTATATTCGCTATTTATTTCAACATATTTTTTAGAAAGATCGCACCCCCAAGCTGTGCCTTTGGATTCTCCAGAATTTAGATTAATCATAATTTTTACAATATCATCTACCAAATATCGACCTTTCATTCTGGACTTAATATAGTCTGTGACTTTTTGTGGATCATATTTATTTAACTGGCCTTTTTCCAAAATGTGGGCGTTTCCTATATACAAGTCAACGTCATTTAAATTAAATTTAACTCCAGAATTACCTGCAGCTGAAATGATTCGTCCCCAATTTGGATCACAACCATGTATCGCAGTTTTTACCAAGGCAGAATTACAAATAGATTTCGCGAGCATAATTGCATCAACTGTATTTTTTGCTCCTTGAACCAAAACTTCTAATAAACAATTTGCTCCCTCTCCATCCCTTGCAATATTTTTTGCCAAGTTCTGACATACAATATCAATCCCTTGTTGGATAATTGGGAAAAACCTTTTTTCAATTTTCTCTCCTGCATTTATTCCAACAAAAGAATCATTTGTGCTTGTCTCTCCATCAACTGATATTGCATTAAAAGATTTTTGAACCGCAATAGTAATCATTTTGTCCCATTCTTCTTTTTGAATACCCGCATCACAGGTTAGAAAAGCAAGCATTGTAGCCATATTGGGGTAAATCATTCCTGAACCTTTTGCAAATCCTGCTATTTTTATTTTTCTACCTTGAATAATCGTCTCTATTGACACTTTTTTCAAAGTCAAATCAGTAGTTAAAATTGCTTCTGCTGCATTTTCAAAATTATTACCCTTTAAATCACTAACTAAATTCGGTAAATTTTTTACTAAATCATTTATTTGTATTGGAACACCAATTACACCAGTTGAGCACATTAAAACTTCTTCTTCTTTTATTGATAAAAGTTCCGCAATCTTTCCTGTAGCAATTTTAAAATGTTGAATGCCAAGATTTCCTGTACAGGCATTTGCTTGACCAGAATTAATTAGTATTGCTCTTACAAAACCTGAAGTTGTTTTAATCCTTTCCTCACAAATATCCACACAACAAGCTCGAACAGTTGATTGGGTAAACATCCCACTAAAAATACTGCCTTCTGGAGCAAGTATTAGTGCTAAATCTTTTTTATTAGAAGCTTTTAAACCAGCAGATATCCCAGCAAAAAGAAACCCCTTAGGTGTTACCTTACTGTCATCAACAAACGACCAATTGGAATCTAACTGGCTCAAACTTTTTGGTATTTTAATTCATACTAACTACTCTTTAATACTAAAGAAACTAAGTAATTAGATTATTATAAATTATATGGATATTCTTCAAAAATTAAAAAACGACCAAAGAAGGATTGGTTTAACAGGAGGTATTGCAAGTGGGAAGACAACCATAACTAATTACATTAGAAAACATAAAAACATACCAATATTAGATGCAGATCATTTTTCAAGAGAATTAATCAAACCAAATACATATGGATATAAGAAAATTTTAGATTATTTTGGAAATAAAATTATTGATAATAAAAGCAATTCAGAAAGGGAAATAAACAGAACCCTTTTAAGGAATATTATTTTTAAACATTCAGCAAGCAAGGAATGGATTGAAAAACTACTTCATCCCTTAATTAAAGAAAGAATGATAGAGGAATGCAGTCAATACAGAAATAATCAAACTATAATATTGGTTATTCCATTATTGTTTGAAGCAAAATTTGAAGATATTTGCACTGAAATATGGTTAGTTAAATGTCCTAAAGAACTACAAAAAAATAGACTAATCACAAGAGATAAAATAAGCGAAAAAGATGCATATGAATTGATAAATTTTCAATTAAGTTTTGAAGAAAAAAGAAAATTCTCAGATATTATTTTAGATAATTCGGATGATCAAAATAAATGGATCAATACAATAAAAGAGCTTATTTAAGCTTTAGCTATTTAATTTTTCCATAAGAAGTTTATTTGCAAGTTTAGGGTCAGCTTTACCTTTTGTTCTTTTCATAAGTTGACCAACAAAAAAACCAAGTAACTTAGTTTTGCCATTTTTAAATGCTTGAACTTCATTTGGATGTTCATTAATAAGTTCATCAATTATTGGTAAAATACTTGAAGAATCAGATATCATTGCCAACCCTTTTTCTTCAACTAATTTTTTCGGAGAAATATTTTTTTGAATAAGTTCAGGCAAAATTTCCTTTGCAATTTTTCCACTAATTATATTTTTTGAAATCATGTTAATCATTTCAGCAAGATTTTTAGGGCTAAGCTTTAATTCACTAAAGCTTAGTTTGTTTGATTTTAAATAGCCCACAATATCACTTGTTACCCAATTTGAAGCTAGTTTGGCCTCGGCACCATTTGCTACTGTTTCTTCAAAAAAGTTTGCCATGCTTATTTCATCAGAAATTACCCTTGCATCATATGCAGACAACCCAAATTGACTTACGTATTTATTTCTTTTCTTTGAAGGTAATTCTGGTAGTTCTTTAAACCATAATTCTTGTTGGGCTTTTGTTATTTCAATTGGACCTAAGTCAGGATCAGGAAAATATCTATAGTCACTGCTACCTTCTTTTAATCTCATACTTTTCGTTAATTGCTTAGCTTCATCCCATAACCTTGTTTCTTGGAAAATTTTTCCTCCATTTTCATAAACTTCTATTTGTCTGGCTATTTCATAATCACAAGCCTTTTGAATTGCAGAAAATGAATTCATATTTTTTATTTCCACTTTGGTACCAAAAGGAGCATTAGGTCCTTTTCTAACTGAAATATTGACATCACAGCGTAATGAACCCTCTTGCATATTTCCGTCTGATACCCCTAGATATCTAACTGTTCTTCTAATCTCTGAAGCATATTCAGATGCCTCTTTACCTGATCTAATATCTGGTTTACTTACAATCTCACAAAGTGCTATTCCGGCACGATTGTAATCAACTAAAGAATACTTAGAGCCAGCTAATCTATCACTTCCTGAATGGACTAGTTTTCCGGCGTCTTCTTCCATATGAAGCCTTTCTATACCAATTTTTTTGATATAAGGTTCTTTGTCCTTCTCAATTATTTCAACCTCTAACCAACCATTTTCAGCTAGTGGCTCATCAAATTGTGAAATTTGATAATTTTTAGGCAGATCAGGATAAAAATATTGTTTTCTATCAAATTTACAATGTTCTGCAACGTTTAAATTTAAGGCTAACGAAGTTTTTACAGCATACTCAAGAACAGTCTCATTCAAAACTGGAAGAGTTCCTGGTAACCCACAAACTATAGGATCTATATGCGTATTAGGTGCATCACCAAAAGCTGTTGACGCAGATGTAAATATCTTACTTTTCGTATTAAGCTGTACGTGGGTCTCCAAACCAATCACAGCTTCCCAAGATTCCAAATTTTTCATTATCAAAAGTCTCTTTATTAATATTATTGGATATAAAGGAAAAGAGGACCAAAACACAAATAAATATATTAATTATTAAATGACGCAAGAAACAAAAAATTCAATATTAATTATTGGCGGTGGACTTGTTGGTTTATCTATTGCTTATGAATTTGCTAGAAATAATTTCAAAGTTTTAGTTTTAAGCAAAAACAGAAATGAATCAGCTGGATTTGTTGCTGCAGGAATGTTAGCTACTCATGCCGAAGGACTCGAAGATGAACTACTAAAATTTGGCCAAGAAAGTCAAAGTCTAATTCCAAAGTGGATACAAAGTATTGAACAAGATAGTAATATTAAATGCGGTTTAAAAAAATGTGGCATAGTAGTTCCTTTTAAGAATAAAGAAGATCTTGAAAAATTTCCCACTTATGATTATGGAAAATATTTAAATCAGAAAGACCTTCAAATAGAAATTAATGGAATGAGTTCTATTTGGAAACATGGTTTACTCTTTGAACAAGATGGTCAAATAGATAACCGAAGAAGGCTGATGCGTGCTCTTGAGAGAGCATGCTCCTTGCATGGAGTCGAATTTCAAGAGGGATCAGAAGTAGAGGATTTGACATTAGAAAAAAACAAAATTACTGGTGCAAAAGTTTTATGTGCCACTGGGGAACTAAAAAAAATCAACTGCGAAAAAGCAATTATATGCAGCGGTGCTTGGAGTAAAAAAATTTTTAATAAGATTCCAGTCTTTCCTGTAAAGGGACAAATGCTATCAATACAAGGTCCAACAAATTTTTTGAAAAGGGTTATTTTTGGTCCAAAAACTTATCTAGTACCCCGGGATGATGGACTCATTATAGTTGGAGCGACAGTTGAAAAAGATTCAAAATTTAATCAAGGTAATACTCCTAATGGAATAAAACAACTCCAAGAAGGCATTCGCTCTTTATTGCCAGAAGCTATTAATTGGCCACAAATGGAACATTGGTGGGGATTTAGACCTTGCACACCAGATCTAAAACCAATAATTGGAAAATCAAAAATTGAAAATCTTTTTATAGCTACAGGACATTACAGAAATGGAGTTTTATTTTCTGCAATAACAAGTGATCTTCTTTTGAAAATAGTTCAAAATAAAAATCTCAAAGAAATAGAAAAAAGCTTTTTAGAAAAATTTAGTTTAGACAGATTCGATATTTAAATTTTAATTTTCAGATCTCCATTTCGAATCAGAAGTTTCCCACTCACATAATTCCTCTTCTTTAAACCATAGATCAATTTCAAATTTTGCTGTATCTTCTCCATCAGAACCATGAATAATATTCCTCCCAATATCAATAGCTAAATCACCTCTAATTGTTCCAGGCTCTGCTTCCAGAGGTTTTGTTGCACCTATTAGTTTTCTAGCACTCAAAATAACTCCTTCGCCTTCCCACACCATTGCTACAACGGGACCACTTGAAATAAAGTCTACTAAATCACCAAAAAAGGGTCTTTCTCTGTGTACTCCATAATGATTTTGAGCGAGTTCTTTTGAAGGAATTAATTGCTTTAATCCAACCAATTTAAATCCTTTTTTTTCAAATCTGCCAATAATCTCAGAAATATATCCTCTTTGAACTCCATCTGGTTTAATTGCAATAAAGGTTCTCTCTTTGGTCATTTAGTTAATAATCACTCTATAGTATATTCAACTTTTGGGTGGTAACTTGGCAAGTAATCATTAAAATAAAAGATATTGTTTTGAGTTATTTTCAAAAACATTTATTAATCACTAAGAAATAAATTGACCAATTTTGAGCCGAAAAAATTAAAGAATATTTGGACTATTGAAGATAGTATTTCGACTTATAACATAGACAAATGGGGAGATAAATATTTTTCCATAAATTACAAAGGAAATATATCAGTAACTAAAGATATAAAATCTGAAAATAAGATTGATCTTTTTAAGCTTGTCAAAGAACTTAAGAGTAGAGAAATAAATCCTCCATTAATTATAAGATTTAATGATATCTTGAAAGATCGAATAAATGCATTACATGACTCTTTTTTACAAGCAATAAAAACCTATAAATATAAGAACATCTATCAAGGCGTTTTTCCTGTCAAATGTAATCAGCAGAAAAATGTCCTAGAAAAGATAATAGAGTTTGGTAGCCAATGGAATTTTGGTTTAGAAGTAGGAAGTAAATCAGAACTATTAATTGGCCTTGCACTTCTTGAAAACCAAAATTCATTATTAATATGCAACGGATATAAAGATAAAAAATATATTGAGATTGCTACTTTGGCCAGAAAACTCGGCAAAAATCCAATAATAGTTATTGAACAACGAGATGAGGTAAAAAGAATTATTCAAGCAGTTCAAGAACTTAACGCGACTCCATTGATAGGAATTAGAGCAAAGTTATCAAGTAAAAGTAGTGGTAGGTGGGGTAAATCTATTGGAGATAATTCCAAATTTGGATTATCAATCCCAGAAATTATGTTGACAATAAGAGAACTAAAAGAAGCAAATCTTATCAACGAAATGAAATTGCTCCATTTTCATATAGGCAGTCAAATAAGTGATATTGCTGTGATCAAAGACGCATTACAAGAAGCGAGTCAAATATATGTAGAACTATGCAAACTAGGAGCCCCAATGCAATATATCGATGTTGGGGGAGGATTAGGAATAGATTTTGATGGAACTAAAACCTCCTCCAACACCTCTACTAATTATTCTCTTCAAAATTATGCTAACGATGTAATTGCAACTATTAAGGATTCATGTGAATTAAATAATATCAAGCATCCAACCATAATCTCAGAAAGTGGAAGAGCAATAATTAGTCATTGTTCAGTTTTAATTTTTAATGTCTTAGGAACAAGTCATGTCAGTTCCAAACTACAAATTTTTGATAAAAAAAATCAACAATTAATAATTTCAAATTTACTTGAAACTTTCTATGAATTAAAAAAACTTAAAAATAAAAAAATAAATTTATCTCAAATAATTGAACTATGGAATGATGCAAAAAAATTTAAAGAAGATTGCTTAGTCGCTTTTAGATTAGGATTTTTAAGTTTAGAAGAAAGAGCTTATGCCGAAGAACTTACTTGGGCTTGCGCAAAAGAAATTTCTAATAACCTGAATAATGATGAAATCAATCACCCTGATTTATCTGAAATTACAGAAACTCTTGCATCAACTTATTATGCAAATTTATCTATTTTTAAATCTATTCCCGATAGCTGGGCAATAAATCAGATTTTCCCAATAGTACCAATACATAGGCATTTAGAGGAGCCGTTCTGCAAAGGCAACTTTGCAGATTTAACTTGTGATTCAGATGGGAAACTAAATAATTTTATTGATAATGGAAAAATTAAATCATTACTAAATTTACATAAGCCTGAGAAAGATAAAGATTATCTAATTGGAATTTTTATGACTGGAGCCTATCAAGAAGCATTAGGAAACTTGCACAATTTATTTGGTAGTACAAACGTTGTTCATATAGACATAAATCAAGATAATTCATATAAGGTCAAAAATATTATTAAAGAGGATAGTAAATCTGAAATTTTACAATTATTAGATTACAGTTCAGCTTCTTTGGTTGAATCTATAAGAATTAATACTGAATCAGCAATTGATCAAAAACAATTAACTATTGTAGAAGCAAGGAAATTAATGGATCAAATCGAAATTAGTCTCAGAAAAAGTAGTTATTTATCAGAATAAATTTCTAACGTTTTTTGCAAATGATTTTTAGCATAATGTAGGGCATCACTTAACTTATCAATATCTTTAGCACCTGCTTGAGCAAAGTTAGGCTTTCCTCCTCCACCTCCTGAACAAATTCTTGCAATCTCATTAATTAATTTACCTGCATGCAATCCTATTTTTACTGCATCATCACCTAAAGAAACTACAAATAACAACTTTTTATTTTCTGGATTTGGTATTCCCCCAAGAATCACTATTGCTTTATTTCCCAAATGAGAAGTTAAATTAAGTGCTGCAGATTGCAAAGAATTCCCATCTAAGCCATCAATCTGATTTACTAAAATTGAAAAAGAATTTACTATTTCTGCGGATGATTTTATAGAAGAGTATTTAAAATATGCGATTTCATCTTTCATTTTTTGTATCTCTTTATTCTTATTAAAAAGCTCTGCTTGCAAATTATTTACCCTTTCAAAAAGTTGATTAGGATTTGCTTTTAACAAATCACTTAGTTGATTTACTAAATCATTTCTATCACTGAAATAGTCTAATGCTGATTGGCCTGATAATGCTTCGATTCTTCTGACTCCAGCTGAGATTCCTTCCTCACTAATTATTTTGAAAGAACCCAATTCAGATGTAGTTTTAACATGTGTGCCACCACAAAGTTCCATTGAAACTCCTGGTACATTAACAACGCGCACTTCATCATCATATTTTTCTCCAAACATAGCGACTGCGCCCTTTTCAAGAGCCTGACTCTTAGACATATTTTTTATTTCTAGGGCATGATTTTCCATAATCCAAGAGTTCACTAAAGTCTCAATCTTAGAAATTTGATCTTTAGAAATAGGATTAGAGGAATTAAAGTCAAATCGTAATTTATTAAAGGCTACTAATGAACCTTTTTGTCCAACACTTTCATTAACAACTGATTTAAGTGCTGATTGTAATAAATGAGTAGCTGTATGATTTGCAGCAGCCTTAGCTCTATTAGAGGAGTTAACATTAGTCTTAACTTTTTGTCCAATAGTTAATTTTCCTTTTTTGATCGTTCCATAATGTAAGAAAACATTTTTCTTTCGCATAACATTATCAACCAAGACCTCTAGATCTTTTGAAAATATCGTTCCAATATCACCAACTTGCCCGCCAGATTCACCATAAAAAGTTGTCTGATCAAGAACAATTAAAACTTTCTGACCTTCACTTGCTTGCTTGACTAATGTTGAATCCAAGAAAATACCCTTTATTTCAGCTTCCGAAAGGAGTGAATTATAACCATTAAAAACAGTTTTCTGAAATAGATCTATTTCTCGCTCTAATGATCCCTCTAATGTCAAATCAATATTACTTGAAGCAGCTTTAGCTCTCTCTTTTTGTGCATTCATTTCTTCTTCAAAACCCTTTACATCTACACTGATATTATTTTCTTCAGCAATTTCTACAGTAAGTTCTAGAGGAAATCCATAAGTATCATAAAGTTCAAAAGCTTTAAAACCAGAAATTAATTTCTGCCCTGAAGAAATTAACTCATCTAGCAATTTCTCTCCTCTTTCAAGAGTTTCCCTAAATCTTTTTTCTTCAATCTTTATCTCATTCAAAATTAAATCATTATTATTTTTTAAATCAGGATAATTATTTTGCATTAATTTGATCCCGACAGTAGCAATATGCGTTAAAAATTCATTTGTTATGCCTAATAATCTCCCATGTCTGACCATTCTTCTAATAAGCCGTCTTAATATATATCCCCTGCCGAGATTACTTGCTACTACTCCATCAGAAATTAAATGAACAACAGCTCTTGTATGATCTCCAATTATTTTTAGAGAAATTTTGTTTTTATCATCTGAGGAATAATAATCAATATTTGCAATATCGCAAATTTTTTGAATGATTGGAAAAATTAAATCTGTCTCATAATTATTTTGCTTTTTTTGTAGTATTTGAGCCATCCTTTCAAGACCCATTCCTGTATCAATATTTTTAAATTTTAAATCTGTCAATTTCCCATTAGGATCACGATTATATTGCATAAAAACAAGATTATAAAATTCAATAAAACGATCTCCATCTTCTAAATCAATATTTTGGAGACCCTTTTCAGGATGAAAATCATAATAAAGTTCTGAACAAGGTCCACATGGACCAGTTTTGCCAGATGACCAAAAATTATCTTCCTCCCCTAGTTTCACTATCCTATCTGGATGAATACCAATTTCATCTCTCCAAATCTTTGCAGACTCTTCGTCTTCGTGAAATACACTCACAATTAAATTTTCAACAGAAAGTTGATAAATATTAGTAACTAATTCCCAAGCCCATTGAATAGCCTCTCGTTTAAAATAATCTCCAAAAGAAAAATTACCAAGCATTTCGAAAAAAGTGTGGTGTCTAGCTGTAACTCCAACGTTTTCTATATCGTTTGTTCTGATGCACTTTTGGCTAGATGTAGCCCTTTTTGATGGTCTTTCTTTCAAACCTAAAAAAACTGGTTTAAAAGGTAGCATTCCAGCAATTGTGAGCATAACCGTAGGGTCATCTGGAATTAAAGATGCACTTGGAATGATTTTATGTAATTTTTCACTGTAAAATTTTAAAAAAGCATTTCTTATCTCATCTCCAGTAACTATTGTTTTAATTAGTTGAGATGTCATTTATCCAGAATAAGAAGATCAAAAATTAAAGAAAAGCGTAATTTCGGTTTTTTCGCAAAAATAATCACGCGAATTTATATTCTATATAACTAAAGTTAATTTATAAAGCTAATTATTCTATGATAGCCTCTGCCCAAACAAGTAATTCTAAATTGGCACAAACTAATAACAAGTTGACGGTTCAATCTCAAAACTTTGCTAATGATTCTTGTGCCATAAGATCTTTGGATTGGGATCGTAGTAGATTTGATATTGAATTTGGTTTAAGAAATGGAACTACTTACAATAGTTTTATTATTAAAGGTAAGAAACTAGCAATTATTGATACTAGTCACGCAAAGTTCGAAGAATTATGGTTTGAAGAATTACTGAAAAAGGTAAATCCGCTAGAAGTTGATTATCTAATTACTAGCCATACAGAACCTGATCATTCTGGTTTAATAGGTAATCTTTTAGAATTAAACCAAAACATCACAGTAGTTGGATCAAAATTAGCACTTAAATTTATTGAAGACCAAATACATATTCCCTTTAAACGTCTAGAGGTTAAGAGTGGAGAGTTTTTAAATCTCGGAACTAATCCTAATAGTGGTTTAGAACATAATATTGAATTTATAAGTGCACCAAATTTACATTGGCCAGATACCATATTTTCATATGATCACAGCACAAATGTTCTCTATACATGCGATGCATTTGGACTCCATTATTGTTCTGACGAATTTTTTGACACTGATCAAAAAGAAATATACGATGATTTCCGTTTTTATTACGATTGCCTTATGGGTCCAAACGCTAGAAGCGTTATGCAGGCAATTAAAAGAATAGATAAGCTACCTGAATTAAAAACAATAGCTGTTGGTCATGGGCCTTTGCTCCATAATCAGGTCAATTTTTGGAAAGGAAAATATCTAGAATGGAGCAGTAATAAAAGCAAAGGCAATGATTTTGTGTCAGTCTGCTACATAAGCGACTATGGTTATTGTGATCGACTAAGTCAAGCGATATCTCATGGAATAAGCAAAGCCGATGCTCAGGTTCAGTTAATTGATTTAAGATCTTCTGACCCACAAGAATTAACAAGTTTAATTTCCGAATCAAAAGCAGTAGTCATTCCCACATGGCCAGTAGACTCAGATAATGAATTAAAAGAATCTCTCGGCACTTTATTTGCAGCACTAAAACCAAAACAATTTACTGCAGTTTATGATGCATTTGGTGGAAATGATGAACCTATAGATTCCTTAGCAAATAAATTAAGAGAACTTGGTCAAAAAGAAGCTTTCTCTCCCTTAAGAGTTAAAAATATTCCAGATCCCATTGTTTATCAACAATTCGAAGAAGCTGGAACTGACTTGGGTCAATTGATCAATAAAAAGAAGAATATTGCCTCTATGAAGAGCCTTGATTCAAATTTAGATAAAGCGTTAGGGAGATTAAGTGGTGGATTATATGTAGTTACAGCGAGCCAAGGCGAAGGTTCTACATTTAGACAAAGTGCAATGGTCGCAAGTTGGGTTAGTCAAGCAAGCTTTTCTCCACCAGGTATTACAGTTGCAGTAGCAAAAGATAGAGCTATTGAATCATATATGCAAGTTGGGAAAGGTTTTGTTGTGAATATTCTGAGAGAAGATAACTATCAAAAAATGTTCAGACATTTTTTAAAAAGATTTGCCCCTGGAGCTGATAGATTTGCAGATGTAGATGTAATTAGCAACATCGCTGAAGGTGGACCAGTTCTTTCAGATTCACTCGCCTTTTTAGATTGTAAAGTTAGTTCCAGGCTAGAGACTCCAGACCATTGGATAATTTACGGAATTGTTGAAAATGGTAATGTTTCTGACTTATCATGCAAGACAGCAGTTCATCATAGAAAAGTTGCTAATCATTATTAAAAAATAAGTCTTCAAAATGTCAGATATTAATATAGGCATACTTGCAGAAAATCAAGATTTATCAGAATTTGAAATTACTGAAAATTTTTCTTGTGTAAGATTCTTAGATCAAAATAAAGAAAGATTTGAACTTGAATTTAACCTTGAAAAAGGAACCTCTTTTAATACTTTTTTCATTAGAAGTCATGAAGAACTTTTTATTATTCATCCACCTGAGAAACAATATTTTGATTCGTTTAATAAAGTAATTTCTAGGTTTTGCGATCAATTTAAATTAGGTAAAATGAACTTCATTTCTGGTCATATTAATCCCCAAATTATTGAAACTATAAAGAATATAAGTACCCAATTTCAAAACACTACTATTACTTGCTCTAATCCAGGTTATAAACTTATTTGTGAACTTTGGAATCAAAGAAATCCCACCTTAGAAAACTTTATTGAAATTCAATTACCTGAAATAAACATAATCAAAAAAGAACTTAATTTAGAATTAGAAAACATTTCACTAGAGTTAATTCCTATTCCAACAGCACGTTGGCCTGGTGGCCTGATAATTTATGAACGCAATCAAGAAATACTTCTTAGTGAAAAAATTTTCTCTGCTCACATTGCTTCTGCTGATTGGTCTGAAACAAATCGGGTTAGTACAGAAATTGATAGGAAACATTTTTATGATTGTTTGATGGCACCAATGTCCAATCAAGTAGTATCAATAACTGAAAAAATTGCAGATTATGACATTAAAACTATTGCACCATTACATGGTCCCGCGATCGAATATAGCTTAAAAAGTTTTTTAAATGACTATATTAGATGGGGAGAGAATCTATCAACCAAAAATCATAAGATAGCCCTGATATATGCAAGTGCATATGGAAACACAGCCTCAATAGGCGATGCTTTGGCTAAAGGGATAAATAGAACCTCTGTAGAAGTTGAAAGTATTAATTGTGAATTTACACCTAATGATGTACTTGTAAAATCCATCCAAAATGCTGATGGATATTTGATAGGCTCACCCACATTGGGTGGTCACGCCCCGACTCCAATAGTTAGTGCACTAGGAACATTGTTAGCAGAGGGAAATAGAGATAAGCCAGTTGGAATTTTTGGCAGTTTTGGCTGGAGCGGCGAAGCTATAGATTTACTTGAAACAAAATTAAAAGACGGTGGTTTTAAGTTTAGTTTTGACCCCATTAGGATTAAATTCAGTCCAAATAAACCAAAGATTAAAGAGTTAGAAGAAATAGGAACTCATTTTGGAAGAAATATTATAAAAAAAGCAAAGAAAAAACCCAGAAAATCAGATACTGGAATGATTACAAGCAAAACGGATCCAAAGCTACAGGCTCTTGGAAGAGTAATTGGTTCACTTTGTGTCCTAACAGCCTCTAAAGGGAAAGATGAAAATAATATCAAAGGAGCCATGCTTGCATCTTGGGTTAGTCAAGCAAGTTTTTCTCCACCCGGGTTAAGTATTGCAGTAGCAAAAGATAGATCGGTAGAGTCTCTTCTGCAAATAGGCGATTCATTCGCATTAAATATTCTTAGTGAAAAAGATTTTAAAGAACCTTTGAAAAGATTCACAAAGCCCTTTGCACCTGGAGAAGATAGATTTGAAGGAATAAATATTGAATTAACTCCTAATGAACAAATAATCATTCCTGAATCGCTCGCATGGTTAGATGCTTCTGTAAAAGAGAGAATGGAATGTGGAGATCATTGGGTAATTTACGCCGAAGTACTACACGGTAATATACTAAAATCCGATAGTCTAACGGCAGTTCATCACCGCAAAACAGGCGCTCACTATTAAATTTATGTATCTAATTTATGACTGAAACAAAAGATCTGATAATCATTACAGCTAGTTGTGGTAAGAATCTAGAACTTTCCGAAAAATTTCTTGAAAAAAGTAATGAGCTTAAAATAAGTTCTGAAATTTTAGATCTTACCACTCTTGATATTCCATTATTTAATCCAAGAATTCACAGCAAAGAAAATATTCCAAACGAAATAAAAGAATTAAAAAAAAAGCTTTTCCAGATTGATAGATGGGTGATTTGTGCGCCTGAATATAATGGATCTATACCTCCCATTCTCTCCAACTTCATAGCATGGCTTTCTATTTCGGGAGATGACTTTAGGAATTTATTTAATGGTCAACCGATTGCAATTGCAACATTTTCTGGTGGCATAGGGTTAGAACTGCTAACATCATTGCGCATTCAATTAGTACATTTAGGAAGTCAAGTATTAGGGCGACAACTTTTATCCTCATATAGTAAACCTATAGATTCAAAAACTATTGAAGATATTATTCAAAGACTTTTACAAATGAAAAAATTAAAAACATAAATATTTAAAACCTAAAATAAATTTCATTTTTTTTCATTCCAAACTTTCAAAATTTCTCTAGCCATAGGCAGTGCATGAACAGATCCCCCACCAGGAGTATTTTGTGCAAAAGCAACTACGAGTAATTCACTTTTTTCAGAAGGAGTAAAACAAACAAACCAAGCGTGATCTAATCCACCTTCACCATCTTCAGCAGTTCCAGTTTTGCCTGAAACTGGAGGTAAATTTGAAACTCCATAATTAATTGATACTCCTGTACCAGATTCAACTACTTTCCTGAGACCACTTTTTACCAACTGTATATTATTTGTATCAATGTCGATTTTAATACGTTTTTTATCTGAAAGATTATCTTCATCTTTTTTAACTAAATAGGGGGTAACTAGATAACCTCCATTTGCAATTGCAGCGTATGCTCTAGCTATTTGAATAGGTGTAACTTGAACAACAAATTGTCCAATAGACATACTCGCAATATCTTCTGGAACCCAAGGAGTTCTTCCTGGTTGCCCCCATCCTCTACCTTCTTTAGCCCATTCACTACTAGCTACTAATCCTATATTTTCTTGTTCAGCAATTTCAATTCCAGATAAAGAATTAAAACCAAGCTTTCGGGAGACCTTATAAATTTCATCAACTCCTACTCCATAACCTACTTGATAAAAAAATGTATTACTAGAAACTCTTAAAGCATCTTCATAACCTATTACTCCAAAGCCTAAATCATTGTGTTCTCTAAAACATTGACTCCCATAAGTGATGCATGGTTTGGTATCTAACATGGTTTCTCTAGGGAATTTTCCACTTTCCAAGCCAGCTAAAGCCGTTACAATTTTCCAAACGCTTCCAGGATCGTAGGCATTTAATGCTCTATTAAATAAAGGTTTTTCAGGAGAATTAAAAAGTTTATTATATTCTTTCTCAGATTTAAAATCCTTTGAGAAAAAATTTAAATCAAATGTAGGTTTACTTGTCATTGCTCTTATTGCACCATCTCTTGGATCCATTACTATTATGGCTCCGGCTTTTTTATCTTTAAGAACTTCCTCAGCAACTAATTGCAGATTAAGGTCGATTGTTAGTTCAATATCATTACCTTGTACTGGAGGTCTTATACCCAATGATCTTTGAAATTTTCCTAATGAATTTACTTCAACCATTTCTCCACCCCATTCACCTCTTATAAAATTTTCGTAAACATATTCAATTCCAGTTCTACCGATTAAGTCATTTATTTTATAACCGTTCTTAGATAAAAATTTATATTCTAATTCAGTAATTGGCTGAGTATAACCAATTACATGGGCAGCAAGGGATTTATAAGGATAATTTCTAATTAATTTGGTAGCTATTTCAAAACTAATTAAATTACCTTCATTCTCCTTAAATTTTATTAATTGATCTACATTTAAATCATCAAGAATAATTACTGAAAGTTTTTGATTTTTAAGACCATCAGAATATTTTTTTTGAATTACATTACTATCTATATTTAACAAGTTTGAAATACTTGATTTATGTTGTTCCCAATTGCTTTTATTAACAGATTGAGGCTTTATTATTAAAGAATATTTAACTCTACTATCTGCTAAAACATAACCGTTTTTATCGAGTATTCTTCCGCGTATTGGCTGTGAAGAAATAAGTCTGATTCTATTCTCATCTGACATCTTCTTAAAAGAGTCATACTTTAAAAGTTGTAAAAAAATTAACCTAGATAGAATCAATAAAAATGATATAGAAGAAAAAATAAGTAAGACTAAAGGTTGTCTTTTTAATGAAATAAGTTTTTTATTAGGACTTGTTTTTATCAAAAATATAAATTTATTTGAATATTGTTTTTTCTAATAAAGCAATGGTTGATTTTATCTCATTAAGTCTAGTGATTAAATCTTTATAATCACTTTCTTCATCGATGAGATTAAACTGATCATTTTCAATATTTTTTGAATTTAAATTTTCACTCATGAAACTTATACTTTGTAGGCAATTACTTCAATTAATAGAATTCTAAATAATAAATTTATTTTTTCAAAATTTCATTAACTTAGATTCTTAAAAAGATCAAGAAGAAATTAATTAAATTGTTCTATATTTTGTTCAAAATAAGGATTACAACTATTCTTTGATATCCCTAAAGACCATCCAATCAATAAAGAAATAAATATCGTGACAATTAACGGCAAAATGGCTTGTTGAGTATTTACTAGACTGAACCATTCTCTCCAGCTACTAAAAAATCTCTCTCTTTGAAATTTTCTTTTTTCATTTTCTAGCAATCTTGCTTTTTTTGCGAAAGATTTTGTTACCCACTTTTCGAAAGGAATCTTTTTTATAATCGCCATTTTTCTCTCCACTTCTAATAATTGTCCGGAACTAAGATAAGGATGAAATGTACTTATCAATTCAAGAGTTTTTAAAAACATCTCAACAGTTGCATCTTTTATGAGCTTTTCCTCATGACTTAAATCAGCCCACTCTATTTCTGGATAAAAACGGTTCCTATTTGGTGAGATTTGATCCTCTGACATTTGACCAGGTTCTCTAAGCCATCTATTAGTATTTTCGTCAAATCTCCTCCAATATAAAAAAGGATTAATAAAAATTGTTTTACCAGATACCTTGACTACATCTTGTTGCAGATGATTAGAAATCTGTCTTTCAGAATTTTTTGATTTTATCAAAAGTCTAAATTAATAATCTAATTAAAGATTATCTTTTATTCACTATTTTTCCAGAAATAAAAAATTATCCTATTAATATTTATTAATTGACAACTGCCAACGCTTCTTTAAATAATTACAGTACTCACAATTTAGAGAAGGTTTAGGGAAATTATCCGAAAGTAATAAATTGACCGTATCAATTATCTTATTTTCTACCCATGAAGTAGAACATTCTAATTTAATTAGATGTACGTCAAAATTTAATTGGTTATTAAAAAACTCTTCATTTTTCTTGCCGTTGAAATATAAAAGATACGCTTCTTTAGCCACTTGAAAACCGTTTTTTTTAAACAACCACTGATACATTTCTAACTGTCTTTTATAAGCTTTTGCATATTCGTATTTATTAAAAGTCTCAAACCAATCAAAATTATTTCTAGATGTTGCTTTTACATCAACGACAATAAGATGACCATTTTTTTTCTGCCAAACATCATCTACAGCTCCACCAAAGTCATAGTTGTGTTCAATTGACTTGTATCTTATCCCTTGAAAATTACTTCTCCAACGTTCTAAATCTTTATGTTTGAAAGGCACAGCATCAATCCCGTGTTGAATAAATAAAGGATGAGGCTCCTGAATTTTTCTATAATAATCAAATTCATTTTTACATAAATTATCTACAGCTATATTTAAGGTAAATGGTAATGATGGCGGTTTTATTTGATATTTTTTGTCCAGTACACAACATCTTGGACAACTAAGATATTTCTCAACTGTAGATCGACTTAATTTAACAATATCAGGCATTACGTTCTAAATCTCATTTAAAAATTTCTTGCTTCAATAAAAAACTTTAAATTTTTTATTAATTTGAAGACTTACTCCCACTCAATAGAAAAGGCATTTTTTACGCCTTGAAAACGACTTGTATGATTGGTTTCTTTCAATAAGGCAATTTCGCAACAAACTGGCAACAAACCGAAGTAGGAATTTTCTATCATCGCAACTCATTTTCTTAGATAATTCTACCCTAGTTTTTCATAGATTTCATCCGTCACTTTTTGCTCAATTTATATTATGTTTAATTTACCGAGTTAATAAAATTTCTGTACTTAAAATGGATAAAAGTAAAGCAATTCTCAATTAATTCAATATTCTGCTAAGAAGTTTTTCTTGAACAAATAAAACATCTCTTTCATAGGGATAAATGTTATTGAAAGTGCCGTAAGTTTGAAAACAAATAGGATATAAATCATATTCAATTAATTTTTTACAAATATGAGAGAAAGAAGGTCTCACTCCTTTAAATTCATTTATAAAAGAAGTCTCAATTAAAAGTGCCTTAACCCTAGGCAAAATTTCTTTACAACCTTTTAAAGTATCTTCCTCCATACCTTGAACATCTATTTTTAAAAAAATATCACCTGGGCAAATATCCTCATTTTTTATAAAATCAAATTCTGCCTCAACTTCACTATTTTGCTTTTGCCTTTCTCCAGACTTTGCAAAAGTATCTTCATAAAAGTGAACTGAGTTTAAAGTTGAGTCAAAACCAATATTCATTTTTATTTTTCTTGTTTTTTCAGAAACACCAATATTAAATAATTTGGTATTTAAGTTTCTAGTATTTGCCTGAAGTTCATAAAAAGTTGTTTTCACTGGTTCAAAACAGTAAGATTTTTTCGGGTTAAAGTAATAATTAAAATCATTTGTAAATTCCCCAATATTTGCCCCAATATCAATAAGTATTAACTCTTTAAAATCATACAAAAACCTTTTTATATTTAACCAATCCTCTGCTTGACTTGGATTTTTTAAAATTTCCCAAAATAACTTCTTTCTGGTTTTTTTATTAAAGTGTTTTTTTATAGTGATAAAATCTGCTAGAAATTGAAATCTATACTTAAATTTTAGAGATATATTAAATAAAGTCTTATAAAACCCAAAAATTTTTTTTGACATTTTTTCTTAAAAATAATTAACAAGAAATTTACAAGTCTTATTAGTACAAAAAGTTTATACTCTCCGCAAATAAAAGATTTACTATGATTACATTTGCTCCCATAGTTGTGAGTATGAAGAAAAAATCTTTTTACGATTTCTTCGTGAAGACGATGACAAAGTGATGCAACAAACTTGCAACAAATAGACGATTTATAAACCCAGTAATAATGTCATTCTGTCTTCTCAACCATAGCACAAAAAACTCGCAACAGACCATATTTTGGAGTGTATGACTACATTCTTGCCTTATAAACTATTCCCACTCAATAGTTCCAGGAGGTTTGCTTGTAATATCATAGACAACTCTATTAACTGAACTTACTTCGTTTACGATTCTATTTGCAATTCTCTCCAAAATCTGAAAAGGAATTTTTGACCAATCGGCTGTCATACCATCTTCACTAGATACACAACGTAAAACTATTGGCCAAGCATAAGTCCTTTTATCACCCATTACTCCTACTGTTTTTACAGGTAGCAATACTGCAAAAGCTTGCCAAATATCATTGTAAAGACCTGCTTTTTTAATTTCATCTCTTACTATCCAGTCGGCATCTCTTAAACAATCAAGTTTTTCATTATTCACCTCTCCCAAAATTCTTATAGCTAATCCTGGTCCTGGAAATGGATGCCTTTTTATAATTTCATCCGGCAACCCTAAAGCAGCTCCCACTTTTCGGACTTCATCCTTAAAAAGTTTTCTTAATGGCTCAACTAATTTAAATTGTAAATCTTTTGGCAATCCACCCACATTATGATGACTCTTTATTTTTACAGCTATTCTTTCTCCTGTTTTTGGATCAATATTAGTCCCAGCACTTTCAATAACATCAGGATAAAGAGTACCTTGGGCTAAATACTGAAAAGGTCCCAATCTATTGCTTTCTTCCTCAAATACTCTAATAAATTCTTCACCTATAATTTTTCTTTTTTTTTCTGGATCAGTAATGCCTTTTAATTTGGCAAGAAACCTTTCCCTTGCATTAATATATTCAACTTTTATGTGAAATTTCTTATCAAAAAAATTCATTAAAAATTCTGGTTCACCTTTTCTCATGAAACCTTGGTCTATAAACATGCATGTCAGCTGATCTCCAATAGCTTTATTGAGAAGAAAAGCAAGAGTTGAGGAATCAACTCCTCCAGATAACGCAAGCAAAACTTTTTTATTGCCAACTTGCTCTCTTATCCTGGGAATAGTTTCTTCTATATAGGTTTCGGTGGTCCAATCAGCAGCACAACAAGAAATTTTATAGACAAAATTTTTAATTACCGTCATCCCAAACTCTGAATGAATTACTTCAGGATGAAATTGTACGCCAAATAATTTCTTTACATCATTTGAAATTGCTGCATGGAGTGTATTCTCGGTATGAGCAATTTTATTAAATCCATCAGGCAAACAATTAATAGAATCGCCATGACTCATCCACATAATAGATTCATCTTCTACATCAGAAAGGAGTTCAGATTCTTGGTCTATCTTTATTGGTGCTCTACCATATTCAGCTCTTTTAGTTGCCGAAATAACAGATCCTCCAAGTTCTTTGACCATTAATTGCATTCCATAGCATATGCCAAGAATAGGAATTCCTAAATTAAAAATTTTTTCATCACAATTAGGCGCATTTTGTTCATATACGGAATTTGGGCCTCCACTCAAAATAATCCCTTTAGGATTGAAATTTTTAATATCCTCAATTGAAATGTAATTACTTACTACGAGAGAAAAAACATTAGTTTCTCTAATTCTTCTTGCAATCAATTCAGAATATTGAGATCCAAAATCCAAAATTAATATTGAAGGATCTCGTTCTTTTTTTAAAATTATTTGACTCATGTATAAAAGTTAACTCAATTTATTTACAAAAGCATAATGAATCACAAATTAATCTCATTGAAAATAAGAAATATAATTATTACCGTTAATTCCAGCCCACCTAATTTTCCTTTTTCTGTCAAAAATAATTGATGCAATTTCCATATCAGTATTTACATACCTATTTACATAAGTAAAAGAACGCTTTTCGATCTTATTTGATAAATTCTTAAATAATTTATCAGCTAAAGATTTATTAAATCTTTCAAGAAGTTGTAATGCATTCTCAAGATTATCTAACTGAGATAATTCAACTATTATTTCAGGTGGTAACTTTTCTTGAACGGCTAAATAAACAAGAATCTCAATTCTTGAATCAGCCAAATGATTATGTGTATGAAAAATACCCCCTGCTAATTTAATTAATTTCCCGTGATAACCAAAAAGAATTACAGTTTTAACTTTTTTTATTGCAGCATCAACCAATAATGGTCCTATCCAATTTCCAATTTTGATAATTGGCAAATTAACATTATAAGTTTTGGCCAAATTTAACCCATTTTCACCAATAACAAATATAACTTTCCCTTTAAAATCATTTTGAATTAACTTTGCTAAATTATTCTTAGCCTTTTCTAATTGATCAGGCGAAGCACTCGAATAAGTCTCAGCAGAAGTACCAATAATAGATAATCCATCAACAACACCAAACGACTTATTGCTAGTTCTTTCTGCTAAAAACTCCCCATTTGGGAAAATAATTTCTAATTTCAAATTAAAGCCAGCAGGAATAATCTCTAATAAATTTTCATATAAAACTGCTTTGGCAAAATTAGAAATGCATATTTCTGATGTATCTTCTTTTATGCCTACACCTGATCCTGCAATTATATTAATTGGAATTGTTTGAACAGGATTATTAAGAGAAATTTTTTCTAAAGAAGCTATTGTCCATATCTCTAAGTTTTGTGTAATGTCAAGATCTAAACCAGACTTTGCAAAGGTAATTCCTAATGCATGCGAGTCATCTTTCAGTAAACCAACAGAATGAATCTCGATTTTTATTTCTTTTTTTTCATTAGGAATTTTTATTAGTTCATAATTCTTAAATGGTAACCCCACTAGTTTATTTAATGCTGACCTAGCAGCTCCAGCAACCCACAAAGGTAAAGAAAATCCTTTTTTCAAATCAAGTAATTGAAAAATATATAATGAGAACTAATCTAAGAATGACCTATTTAATAAAAAGTGGCCATACAACAAAAATTATCATTGATGATTCCTGGACCCACACCAGTTCCAGAAAAAGTTTTACAAGCATTAAGTAAGCATCCAATAGGCCATCGCAGTAAAGAATTTCAAGATCTCGTAGAGAGTACAACTAAAAATTTGCAGTGGCTTCATCAAACTCAAAATGATGTTCTAACAATTACTGGTAGTGGGACTGCCGCAATGGAGGCTGGAATAATAAATACCTTAAGTAGAGGAGATAAAGTAATTTGTGGAGAAAATGGAAAATTTGGCGAAAGGTGGGTAAAAGTTGCTAAAGAATTTGGTCTGGAAGTAATAAAAATTAATTCCGAATGGGGGACTCCACTTGATCCAGAAGAATTCAAAAAAGTATTAGAGGAAGATAAACAAAAAGAAATAAAGGCGGTTATTCTGACTCATTCTGAAACCTCAACAGGTGTAATCAATGATTTAGAAACTATTAGTTCATATATTCGTGCACACAACACAGCTTTATCAATTGTTGACTGCGTTACGAGTCTTGGAGCATGCAATGTACCAGTAGATGAATGGAAATTAGATATCGTTGCTTCAGGATCACAAAAGGGATATATGATACCTCCAGGGCTTAGCTTTATAGCAATTAGCCAAAAAGCATGGGAAGCTGCAGAAAAATCTAATTTACCAAAATTCTATTTAAATTTGAAATCATACAGAAAAAGTCTTTTGGCTAACAGCAATCCATACACACCAGCAGTAAACTTGGTTTTTGCTTTAGATGAAGCTTTAAAAATGATGAAAGAAGAAGGCTTAGATAACATTTTTCAAAGACACAATAAACATAAATTAGCGATGAGCAATGCAGTCAAGGCTTTAAATCTAAAATTATTTGCTGATGAAAAATATTTAAGTCCTTCAATTACTGCAATAAAAACTGAAGGAATTGATGCTGAAGAATTTAGAAAAACAATAAAGAATAATTTTGATATCTTACTTGCAGGAGGTCAAGATCATCTGAAGGGGAAAATATTCAGAGTCGGACATTTAGGTTATGTAAATGATAGAGATATTATTACGGTAGTTTCTGCTATTAGTAATACACTTCTCAAACTCGGTAAAGTTTCAGCCCAACAATCTGGTGAAGCATTAGTTGTAGTATCAAAATATTTAGAGGAAAATTAATTTAAGTACCTGGTTCTTCAACATTTCCACCTAATTCAACAATCTTTTTTCTAAGAACAATTGATTTTTTTTCATCACCTTTGGTTTGAGCTATTGCAAGGGCAAACTCTAATTTTTCGAGCTGGTGGCCACCCTCAAAAAAAGATAATTTTTTCTTTATGCGGTTTTTATTATCTTTATAAGAAATTTGTGAAGACATAAAAAATCGTGCTTTAGTTAATATTATGCCAACAAAAGGGAACATTACGAGAGGAAACTAAAAATATTATTTGACTATAAACTTAAACAAATAAAATTTTTTCTAATATTATGTTCAAACATCCTTGAAATTCATGCCAAACATAAATCTAATTTATTATCTCTTTGCAGGTTGTATTTTTGGAACTTTAGCTCTAAAAACAGGTATTCCTGCGGCTCCCCTAGCAGGTGCTTTGATAGGCGCAAGCATACTTAGCATAAGTGGCAAAGTCGACATCGCAGAGTGGCCAATCGGAACAAGAACAATTTTAGAAATAGGAATTGGAACAGTCATTGGTACATCATTAACAAAAAACTCATTAGTTGATATTCAAAATTTATGGAAGCCAGCTATATTAATAACTTTTACTTTAGTTATAACTGGATTAGCAATTGGATTATGGACAAGCAGATTACTTAATATAGATATCATTACAACAATTCTAGGAGCTGCACCAGGAGGAATTAGCGGAATGAGTCTTGTAGGGTCTGAGTACGGAGTTGGACCTGCGGTAGCAACTTTACACGCTGTAAGATTGATTACTGTACTCTTAATTCTTCCTTTAGTTGTAAAATGCCTAAATATATTTGGAGTGATTAAATCTTAAATTTCTATAGACATATTCATAATAAAAGATATTTTTAAATAGAAGATAAAGGCCTAATGCAAAGATTAAAGAAGAAAAAACTAATATCATTAGCTTTAGGAATTTTCGCTCCTCTGACATTTTCCACTCTAAGAGTAAATGCAAGTTCGTTTGGAGCGGAAATTTTTTGTACTATGAGAGATGGCGGAAATGACCATGAAAGTAGTTGGGAAGGAGCTTATACATATATAAAAAAACAAAAAGGAGGATTATTCAAAGTTTCACCTAAAGATGCAGCAGCTCAAATTACTGAAACAGTTATAAGAGAAAGAGAAAAATTTAGTTATTGCGTTGAATATTTAGATAATCTTCATCCAAATAGAAAACTAATACGAGAATTAGAAAAAGAAGAAAAAAGAAAAGATAAAGAAGCAAAAGATAGAGAAAACAAAAGAAAACAATTAGAAAAAGAATTAGAAGAAGCTAATGAAACAATTTCTGAAGAATTTACGGATGAAACACTTGATAGATATAGTTATTAATTATGATTTCAAAAGATAATAAATTTTATAAATACTATTTTGTATCTAAAGACACTAAATCATATTTTTACTGACAAATTTTAAACTTAAAAGCATAAATAAATGTTGACTTTTAAGATATTCAAGCGATTATTTATTTAACTAAATATTCTGAATGCATATTAATGATGCGGTGTTTTTAGAGGATTTATGTCCTAAGTTCAGATTTAGACAATGGCGAAAATCTATTCATAAGTTTACAGGAAAAAGTTGTATATATTGTGGAAAACCATCTGAATCTATTGACCATGTAATACCACGTAGCCAAGGAGGCTTAAGTAAAACAGAAAACTGCGTTCCTGCCTGTCTTTCCTGTAATGGGGATAAATCAGATGAAAATGCTTTGTATTGGTATAGAAGGCAAAAATTTTATGATCCCCGAAGAGCAATGGCTATAAGAGCTTGGTTAGAGGGAGATTTAAGATTAGCTATTAGATTACTACAGTGGGCTAATCCTAATTTTAAGGTAAAAAATAAAAATTACATAGAAGATGAATCAGAATATAAAGCAGCTTGACTACCAAACATTACATATTTTTCTAGAATTATTACTCTTACATATATTTTCCAATTCTTTTGGCGATTCTGGGAATATTAAAATTGTCGAAAATGAAATGAGAAAGACAAATAACTTTTGGTAGAATTTAAAACTAACTAAACTTACTTCTTTCTCTATAAGACGGAAGTAATTTTTGCTAAAACAGAAAGTTTTTGATTTTAAATCGGGCTCAAAAGCTGTCTTCATCATCAATTAATACATATGTACTACTTTAAACCAAAATGAAGAAGCCTGCAAGTTTACTCGGAAATAAAAATAAATTTTTAATCTTGGGATGCGGTTTCAGCGGTAGTTTTTTTGCAAAAACTATTAGAAAATTCGGTTGCACTGCTTTAACAAGTTCAAGATCTGCGAGCAAAGATCCAAATAGTTTTATTTTCAACAGTGAAAACGATATAATTCCTGATGAAGAAATTTTTGATGGAGTCACACATATTCTTAGTTGCATACCTCCTGACAAAAATGGTAACGATCCCGTACTAGAAAGCCTTCAAAGTAAACTACAAAATTTACCCCTTGAATGGGTTGGATATTTATCTACCACAGGAGTATATGGAAATACTGAAGGTGGTTGGGTTTCTGAGATAGATCAGCCTAATCCTTTTCAAAAGAGAAGTTATAATAGATTAAATTGCGAAAAAAAATGGATTGAATCTAGTTTGCCAGTGCAAATTTTTAGATTACCTGGTATCTATGGACCTGGAAGATCCACCTTTGATGCAATTAAAAATCAAAAAGTTCGAGTTATCTTAAAAAAAGCCCAAGTATTTTCAAGAGTTCATGTTGCTGATATTACAAATGCAATTATTTTTTTATTACAAAATAAAGATTCTTTAAAGTTTCACCAAATTATTAATATTGCAGATGATGAGCCCTGTTCTCAATTAGAAGTTATTCAATATTGCTACGATTTACTTAGTTTAACAATGCCAAAGCCAATATTATTTGAGGATGTAAAAGATGAATTATCACCTATGGCTCAATCATTTTGGATGGAAAATAGAAGAGTTTCAAACAAACTTTTATGCGAAACACTCGGATATAAACTAATTTATAAAAACTATAAATTAGGCTTAAAAAATTGCTATCTAAACAGTTAAAAATAAATTAAACGTTTTTATGAATTTTCAAAATACAAACAAAATATTTAAGGTAGTATTAACCGTTGGAGATGAGTCAGGTATTGGACCAGAAATAATTTTAAAAGCACTTTATTCTAATCAAATACCAAGTAATATTGATTTTATATTAGTTGGATCAAAAAAAAATCTACAAAATACATATAAAAATCTTAGATCATTAGGATTAGAAAACCTTGCAAATCCAAAAAATTTAAAGATACATGATCTCGAAATTTCTTCATTAGATAATGATCCTAAATCAAGTTACGGTAATTCAAGTTTCCAATATTTAACGAAAGCAATAGAAATTGTAAAACAATATCCCAATTCAGCACTTGTAACTGGACCAATTTGCAAGAAATCTTGGTCTCTAGCAGGTCATTACTTCTCTGGTCAAACTGAAGTATTAGCAAAAGCATGTGGAGTGAAAAACGTTGGAATGTTATTTACTGCAAAATCACCAATTACAGGTTGGAGATTTAATACTTTACTAGCTACAACCCACATATCCCTTTCTGAGGTTCCCAAGAAATTAACTACAGAATTAATTCACTCTAAATTGGATCTTTTCAAAGATTTTTGTAATACCTATTCTGATAAACCTATTTTAAAAGTCGCAGGATTAAACCCTCATGCCGGCGAAGAAGGTCTTTTAGGTCATGAAGAAAAGGATTGGCTCAATGATGCATTAATTACGTGGAATGAGAAAAATAAAGATATTAGATTATTTGGCCCTTTATCACCAGATAGTTGCTGGAATTCTTCGGTAAGAGCATGGAATGACAAAAATGCTGAAAAACATGATGGGATTCTTGCTATGTATCATGATCAAGGTTTAATACCAATGAAAGTAATAGCTCTTAATTACTCAGTAAATACCACAATCGGTTTACCTTTTATAAGAACATCTCCAGATCATGGAACGGGATTTGATATTGCTGGCAAAGGAATTGCTCAATCTCAAAGCATGATTGAGGCTATTAAGGCTGCCGTAGAGATGACTAACAATTCAAGACTGCTTAACACGCATTAAAACTTGACCAAATTCAACTGGTGTTCCATTTTCAACGAGAATCTCTACAATTTCAGCATTAAATTCAGATTCAATTTCATTCATTAACTTCATTGCTTCCAAAATACAAATAGTTTGACCGACCTTAACGGTATTACCTATTTCAACGAATGGCTCCTCACCAGGCGCCGCAGCTCTATAAAATGTCCCAACCATAGGAGAAGTAATTTCAGTAAGATCTGAACGCCCTGGGGGTGCCACCTGAGGTTCTTCAGGCTCATTAACGATAGGGATATTTTCATTAATTGTTTTTTGATTAGCAATTATTTGCTTATCTAATAAAGTATTAGAAACTAAATTATTAATATCTTGGTTCTGATCAAATACATTCCTTTTTATTTCGAGTTTAAAATCTTCTCCCTCTAGCGAGAACTCTTGTATATCACTTTTTGAGATTTTCTCTATTAAGCGATTTAAGTCTTCATGATCTAATTTCATAGCAATTAATTTTCACGTCCAAGATAACTGTCATTACGAGTATCAACTTTAATCATTTCTCCCACAGAAATAAATAAAGGAACCATAACTTGAGCACCTGTTTCTAGAATAGCTGGTTTCGTGCCCCCACTAGCAGTATCACCTTTTACTCCAGGATCAGTTTCTGTAACTTTCAAAGTTATAGATATTGGAAGTTCTACTTCTAACACTTTACCATTATGAAAAATTACATTAACCTCCATTCCCTCTTTCAAATACTTTGCACCTTTACCGATTTGTTCAGAGGTTAGTCTTGTCTCTTCAAAACTTGTCATATCCATAAAAACATAATCACCAGACTCCACATAAGTATGCTGCAGGTTAGACTTCTCAAGGATAGCCTGCTGTACTGATTCTCCGGCTCGAAAGGTTTTTTCGACTACATTGCCGCTTTGAACTGATTTTAATTTTGTTCGCACGAAGGCAGAACCCTTGCCAGGCTTGACATGTAGAAATTCTACAACACGCCAAACTTGTCCATCCAATTCGATGGTAGTACCTGTGCGAAAATCGTTACTGGAAATCATTCCTGTATTACATCCCCAAGGATCATAAACCTGAAAGAGTGCTATGCAAAAATTCTTATCAAATCAGAACAAACTTTTATTAGTTCTATCGTTTGCTATTTTACAGATTTTTCTCTTAAAACCGATTCAAGTACTAGCTGATTTACCTACTGGAAATGCAGTAAAGGACCCTAGTGCAATCCTCAGAAACGCACTCCCTATCAAGCAAGTTGAGCTACAAGAAATTCAACATAAATTGGAAGAAACTAGTGACCTTGTAAGAGGAGGAAGATGGCCCGCTCTTACGAAAACTGTTACAAAATGTCAATCTTTACTAAAAAAATACCAAAGTAAAATTATTCAAGAATTACCACAAGATAAAAAGAAAATTGCAGAGAAAACATTTTTAGAGCTCAAAGAAAATTTTGATAGTCTTCAAGATTACTCTAAATCAAAGGATAAATACTCGTTTATAGCGACTCGAAGAAATGCTTTAGATAAAATAGGTGGATTAGAAGAATATTTTTTACCAAAAGAATTTCCATACTCTATTCCCCAGGAATTTGATAATTTACCAAGATTACTAGGCAGAGCAAAAGTCAATATAAAAACCTCCAAAGGAGATATGCAAGCAATTGTGGATGGATTTAACGCACCACTTACAGCAGGAGCATTTATAGATTTATCTTCAAAAAACTTCTACAAAGATTTACCCATTAACAGAGCAGAAGAATTTTTTGTACTGCAAACAGGTGATCCAATTGGTGATGATATTGGTTACATAGATCCTGAAACAAACGAAGAACGTCACGTTCCCTTAGAAATAAGAATTCCTGATGAACAAGATACTTTTTACAATCAAACTTTTGAAGATTTAGGTCTTTACACAGAGACACCAACATTACCTTTTGCAACACTTGGAACTCTAGGATGGTCCCATTCGAATACCGCAGTTGATGATGGGTCATCGCAATTTTTCTTCTTTTTATATGAAGCAGAATTAAATCCAGCGGGTCGCAATTTAATTGACGGAAGGAATGCTGCCTTTGGTTACGTTGTAGATGGATTTGATGTATTAGAAGAGCTTACTAAAGATGACACAATAATTTCGATTGATGTTTTAGAAGGGATCGAAAACCTCAAATTAAATGCATAAAGAAATATTAGAAGATATAGGGGAAAAAGAATTAATAAATAGGCTAGGAAAATTTATGCCTAAAAATCAGGTTTCAGATGATTGCGCTTTGATCAAAACTAAAAATGAAAATTTACTTGTTAATACTGATTCTTTAGTGGAAAATGTTCATTTTAATGACATTAGTATTTGTCCTCAAGACCTTGGGTGGAAAGCAGTTGTAAGCAACATCTCTGACTTATTATCTAGTGGAAGCAAAAAAACTATTGGTATTACAATAAGCCTAGTTCTACCTGTTCAAACTGAGTGGATTTGGGTTGAAGAAGTATACAAAGGCATAAATAAAGCATTAAAAGAATATGGCGGATTGATTCTAGGGGGAGACTGCTCAAAGGGGAATGAAAAAATCATTTCAATTACGGCTTTTGGAATTCAAGGTGAGCTTGAATTAAGAAGAAACGCATGTAAACCAGGAGATATAATCTTAACTACGGGAATTCATGGTCTTAGCAAACTGGGATTTTTGATACAAAATAAAATTAATTTCGATAATGAATTTTCTCTTAATGAAAAATTAATCATTAAGTCTATTGAACATTTTTGTCGCCCTAAAGTTTACCCAAATTTTCTAAATAATCTCCTCAAAACTCGCTCCAATAAAAATATAACGAGGATAGGATGTACTGATAGCAGTGATGGCCTATTTCAAGCTTTACAAGATTTAGCAATAGCTAGCAACTGCAAAGCGATCATAAACTATGAAAAAATACCTAAGGATAAGGATTGGCCTAAAGGAGATAAATGGGACGAATACTATTTTTTTGGAGGAGAAGATTATGAATTAGTTTTCTCATTGCCCAAAAAATGGGCAGAAAATTTATCCAAACTTGATAAAAATATTAATAAGATTGGTTTTTTTACTGATGGTGAACCATCAATAGAATTCAGAAATTATAAAAAAAACAATTTATTTAACAACACACCTTTCAAACACTTTTAATTACTCCCAATTTTTAGCAACAATCTCTGCTAAATCTACAACTCTCTGACTATAACCCCACTCATTGTCGTACCATGCAAGCACCTTTACAAGGTTATCTCCGATACACATAGTAAGATCACTATCTACAATTGATGATTCATTGGTACCTGCATAATCGCTTGACACTAATGGTTCATCTCCATACTTAATAATGCCTTTCATTGTACTTAGAGATGCTTCCTTGAGGGCATTATTGACTTCTTCAGCTGTTACAGATTTAGAAGATTCAAAAACAAAATCTACTGCTGAAACGTTAGGAGTTGGAACTCTCATTGCAATTCCAGTTAATTTGCCTTTCATTTCTGGGTATACAAGAGCTACTGCTTTTGCAGCTCCTGTAGAAGTAGGAACTATGTTTGTAGCAGCGGCTCTAGCCCTTCTTAGATCTCTATGACTATTATCTAAAATTCTTTGATCACCTGTATAACTATGAATTGTAGTCATCAAACCTTTATTAATCCCAAAAGTTTGATCTAAAACTTTGACTACTGGAGCTAAACAGTTTGTTGTACAACTAGCATTACTCAAAATATCGTAATCTTTATGTTTATATGTATCAGCATTAACTCCAACTACATAAGTACCAACGCCATCCCCTTTGCCAGGCGCAGTTAAGATAACTTTTTTTGCTCCTACCTCTAAGTGCTTACTTGCACCTACGTCTGTATTGAATACTCCAGTAGATTCAATAACCAAATCTACACCCCAGTCTTTCCAAGGGAGATTCATTGGGTTTCTATCTGAGAAACATTTAATTGTTTTGTTATTAATTACAAAAGTATCATCAGTATATTGAATATCAACACCATCAAGTTGACCAAGGACTGAGTCGTATTTTAGTAAATGAGCATTAGTCTTAGGATCTGATGTAACGTTAATTCCGACTACTTCAATATTGGTGTAAGCCCCTCTACTAAGCCAACAACGCATAAAATTTCGACCAATTCTGCCAAAGCCGTTAATTGCAACACGCAAAGTCATAACTAATAATTTCTAAATGATTAACCTAAGTTGCTGATCATACTGAATTTTGTGCAATAACGTAAGGTTTTTTTAATTTATTAAGCAAATAAGTCTAGTTTTGTATTAATTCAAGAAAAAAAAACATTTTTTTTTAAGAAAAAATAGCAAAATTTTACCTAGAAGTTATTTTGATTTAAGTAAAAGATAAACATTGGATAAAAAATTACTTTTGAAAAGTCATTTTCATTTTATTGGGATCGGAGGTATTGGGATGTCAGCATTAGCAATGGGTTTACTTAAAAAAGGTTGTTCAGTTTCAGGATCTGATTTAGTTAAAAACGATGAAACTAATAAATTGGAGAAACTAGGTGCAGTAATCTTTACTGCTCAAGTTCGACAAAATATTGAATTTGTTACTTCAAAATTTACCAACAGATTGATTAATTTTGTTGTAAGCTCTGCGATCAAGCCAGAAAATGAAGAATTGTCGTATTGCAAAGAAAAAAATTTATCAATAAAACATCGTTCAGAGATACTTGCGATGCTAATGCGCACTTATACGGCATTAGCGATAGCAGGCAGCCATGGAAAAACATCAACTAGTACATTTCTTTCTACGATACTTGAGTTATGCACGCGTAATTCTTCTTCAATAACTGGAGGAATAATTCCTATTTACAACTCTAATTGTCATCTAGAAAATACAAAATACTTAGTAGCTGAAGTTGATGAATCTGATGGGACTATTGACAAATATAAATCTGATATTGGAATAATCAATAACATTGATTTTGATCATTGCGATCACTTTTCTAATTTAAGTGAAGTCATATCTTCTTTTAAAAGTTTCGCTAATAACTCTAAAAAATTATTACTTAATTTTGATTGTGAAACCTCAAGAAAAAATTTTTATTCTAATTGTAGGTGGTCAAACTCTACGGCTAAAAACGTAGCATATGCAATAATCCCGACTGAAATAAATTCAAAGTATACAATTGGAAAATATTATGAAAATGGAATTTTTATCAGTAATTTAAATATTCCAATTCCTGGACTACACAATCTATCCAATATCACCGCAGCAATAGCAGCTTCCAGAATGATAGGAGTAGATTTTATAGAAATTAAGAAAAATTTAAAATATTTGAAACTGCCAAAAAAAAGATTTGAATTTAGAGGCCAAATAGATGAAAGAAGTTTATATGATGATTATGCTCATCACCCAAACGAAATAAAAGAGACGATTAAATTAGGAAGATTATTTATTAAGCAAAAAAATAATAATGAATTTCAAAAAAATAGATTAGTTGCTTTATTTCAACCTCATAGATATTCTCGAGTAAAGCAATTTAATAAAGAATTCGCTGAAGAATTATCAAAAGCAGATGTTATTTATGTGACAAGTATTTATGGAGCAGGAGAAGGAAACGAAGATAAAATTACTTCGAAAATTATTACAGATTTGATTTATAAAAAAAATAAAAATGTTAGTTACATAAATAATTATTATGAAGTTACAAAGAATTTTTACGAATTAACTCAAAAAGGGGATTTAATTTTGAATATGGGAGCTGGTGATTGTCATAATTTCTGGTCAATTTTAAATGAAAAAAATAATTAAAATTAATAACTAATTTATGAATAAAAAAATTTTTTCTGAAAACTGTAATTTAAGTAGTTATACAACTATCAAAGTGGGAGGAGTGGCTGAATATTTTGCTGAGCCAAAAAGCGTTGAAGAACTTTCATATCTAATAAAATGGGCTAATTTAAATAAACAAAGATGTCAAATAATTGGCGCAGGTTCAAATCTTTTAATAAATAATATTTTTGTAAAAGGCATAGTTGTTTGTACAAAAAAATTGAAATCACTAAAGATAGAACCATATTCAGGAATTATTGAAGCGGAAGCAGGTGTAATGCTCCCAACATTATCTAATTGTCTTGCTAAAAATGGATTACAAGGAGGGGAATGGGCTGTCGGAATTCCAGGAACATTAGGAGGAGCAATTTATATGAATGCTGGTACAGGTAATTTTTCGCTAGCAAAAAATCTTATTTCCGTAAAAGTTATTAATAATAAAACTCTTGAAAAACTTGAAATTGAAAAAAAAGATATCAATTTTGAGTATAGATTTAGCTCTTTTCAAAGAAATGATTTATCAATTATTAGTGCAAGATTACATTTTGAACCTAATGGAAATATAAAAAAATTAATTCAAACAACCAAAAATAACCTTAAATTAAAAACAGAAACACAACCATATCATCAACCAAGTTTTGGTAGTGTTTTTAAAAATCCTGAAAATAATTATGCTGCAAAAATAATTGATGATATGGGTTTAAAGGGATTTAAAATTGGCGGTGCTGAAATTTCTTCAATGCATTCAAATTTTATAATTAATACTTCTTCAGCAAGTTCAAAAGATATTTACGAATTAATAACAGTAATTCAACAAAAAGTACTACAAAAAAAAGGGATTTATTTGCAACCGGAAGTAAGAATGATTGGTTTTGACTATCCTAACTAAAGAAACGTTTTTACAAAATGGCGGGTTTTGGACTTCCTAACTTTGGACAACTTACAGAAGCTTTTAAAAAAGCTAAACAAATTCAGCAAGATGCTCAAAAATTACAAGATGAACTTGAAAATATGGAGATTGAAGGCAAAAGTGATGATGAGATGATAAAAGTTTGGATAAGTGGTAACCAACTTCCTTTAAAGGTAGAAGTACAAGAAAATTTTTTAAATGCAGATAAAGAAAAAATAGAACAAAACATTCTACAAGCTATTCAAAAAGCTCATGAATTATCAACCACAACTATGAAAGAAAGGATGAATGATTTGACTGGTGGATTAAATCTTAATCTTCCTGGTTTTGATAATAGTGACTCTTAGACGACTCAATCATTTCTTTATAAAAAGAATATCTTTCGAAGGATTTATTTAAATTACATCCCTCATCATTTAAATGTAAGCAGTTACGAAATTTACACTTAATTCCTTCTTCGATTACCTGTTTATATATTTCTGAATAAAGATTTGGTAACAACTTAATATCAACCTCTAGGGGTTGCATATTAAAACCAGGAGTATCCACAATGTAACTTTGATTCGACATAGAAAATAACTCAACATTTCGAGTAGTATTTTTTCCTCTCTTAATTTTATTGGAAACTGGAGAAGTACTATTTTGAAGACCTGGAATAATCATATTTAGCAAAGTAGTTTTGCCAACGCCCGAAGGGCCCATAAAAATTGAACATTCTTTTTGCTTTAACTCGGCTAATAAATTTTCAAAACAATGAGATTTCTGTATATTTAAAGTTATTACTTGGTAACCCCATTTCTCAAATTTATTAAGTAGATATGATCTTCTTTTATCAGAAATTAAATCACACTTTGTCAAAACTAATGAGACTTCAACTCCCATTGATTCTGCTGATATCAAAAACCTATTAACTTGAGATAAATTTAATTCTGGTTCTTCAACGGAAAAAGTAACATATATGTTAGAAATATTTGCAACTGAGGGTCTAACTAAAAGATTTTTTCTTTTTTTTAGACTTGTTATCACTGCGCGTTTACTTTTAATATCAATTTTTTCAATCGCTACTTCGTCTCCAACATAAATTAATTGATCCTTGAAATTTATAGACTTCTTAACCTTACATAAAAATTTCTCGCTATTTCCAAAGTTTTCTTGATTTTTTAAATCAACTAAAAAAAAATCATTAAATTTTTTTGTAACTAAACCTAAATATTTGCTATTAATTTTCATTCAATATTTTTATTTTTATAAATTTTTCATTTTCTTTAATTTGTTTAAAGAACCGTCCCATCTCTCTTAAATTGTTTAATACCATTTCTTCTGGTTCACCTTTGTCTAGTTCAACAATAAGTTGCTCATTTTTAGATAACTTCTCCAAAGCCAATTTAATTTTGACGACATTTAAAGGACATGGAACAGATTTAAGATCCAAATGCTTTAAGGAAGTCATGATGATTCTTTACCAAATAATTTACTAAAAAGTCCACTACTGGAATTAATATTTTTATCAGAATATTGAGAAGCTAAACCCTCTAAAAGCTCTCGTTCTGCGTCGGTTATACGAGTTGGTAATTTTACTTTTACTAAGACTTCATGATTTCCTCTCGCAACCGGATTACCAAGTCTAGGTACTCCTTTATTCTCAAGAGAAAGAGTTGTATTTGGCTGCGTACCACTTGGAATTTTTAAATTAACATCTCCATCAACTGTGGTGATTTTTACAGTGTCACCTAAAATAGCCTGTAAATAACTTACTGCTATTTCTGAGTAAATAGTTACACCATCTCTTTTAAGTTTTGAATCATTCTTAACCTTTATAAAAACATAAAGATCTCCAGGTGGACCTCCTTTCAAGCCAACATTTCCCTCGCCGGAAACTCTTAATTTAGTGCCAGTATCAACTCCTGCAGGAATATTAATTCTTAATTTTTTTCTGACTTGCTTTACGCCATTGCCACCGCAAGTTACACATGGATCTGCAATTATCTGGCCAACACCATTACATGAAGGACATTCAGCTACTTGTGTGAAATTACCAAAAGGTGTTCTTGTAGCTCTTCTAACTTGTCCACTTCCACCACATGTTGAACAAGTTTTGGGACCGGTTCCTGGTTTTGCACCTGTTCCCCTACACACTTCACATGTCTCCAAATGAGGAATTTTAATTTCTCTTTGTTGGCCAAAAATTGCATCTTTAAAGTCAACATTAAGGTCATACCTTAGATCATCTCCTTGTTGAGGACCTCTTCTTTGTGTTCTTCCTCCTTGTGGATTTTGCCCCCCAAAGCCATTGAAAAAAGTTTCAAATAAATCTGCAAAGCCACCCATATCTCCCATATCAGGCATTCCAGCTGCACCCCCAAGGCCAGCCTCTCCAAATTGGTCATATCTTGCTCTAGTTTCAGGATCAGCTAATGCTTCGTAAGCCTTACCAATTTCTTTAAATTTATCTTCCGCTCCAGGTTCTTTATTAACATCAGGATGGTATTGTCGTGCTAATTTTCTATAAGCCCTTTTTAAGGTATCCGCATCAGCATCTCTTGAGACTCCAAGTATTTGGTAAAAATCAGCCATTAGATAATCCTTAAATAAGAATTTGGAATTTATACATCTTCAGAAGTATTTACCTCCGAATCAACATCCCCTTCAACTTTATCCTTTTCTGCTTCCTGTTGTGAATTTTGTTTACCAGGTCCCATAGAAACCTTAACCAATGCATGTCTCAAAACCTTACCTTCTAGATGATATCCTCGCTGCAATTCTTCAATAACAAAATCCTCTTCAAATTCTTCACTGGGTTCTCTTAATACAGCTTCATGCAAGTTTGGATCAAATTGCTGACCAACAACTCTCATAGGTGACACTCCTTGTTGTTTTAAAACTTCTACCAATTGTTTATACAACCCTTGATAACTTCTATGAAGAACTTGAGCTTCTTCACTTTCTGGTTTAAGTTGTTGTCTTGCTCTCTCAAAATTATCAACAATAGGAAGTATTGCCGTTAAAGTCTTTGAAACAAGTTGGATTTTTAAATCGTCCTGATCCCTAGACTGCCTTTTTCTGAAATTATCAAAATCTGCTGAAATCCTCACATATTGATTTTTTAATGTTTCATGCTCTTTTTCTAATTGCTCTAATCTTGCATCATTATTTGAAATAGTGTTTTTTAATTCTTCAGTATTTATTTCTTCTGTTTTTTGAGAGGATAATTCATCATTTTCGGTAATTGAAGTTTGGGGAGATGATATATCTTCAGGAGCATTATCCTGGTTGGAATCATCATTTTTTTTATTATCAATATTGTCTGATTGATTTTCAATCATTTTTCTAAAATTTAATAAAACTATTCTCCAATAAAGTGATGCACAAAACAAGTTGCGGAAGGCCGCACAAATATTTAGTCAGGAACAAACCTTAATGCTAATCCATTGTTGCAGTATCTTTTACCAGTGGGAAGTGGCCCATCATTAAAGACATGTCCTTGATGGCCTCCGCATCTAGAGCAATGATATTCGGTTCTAGGGACAATTAACTTGAAATCAACTTTTGTTTCTACTGATCCTTGAATTGAATCCCAAAAACTTGGCCAGCCTGTACCACTATCATACTTTTTATCTGAGGAAAAAAGTGGCAAATCGCATCCTGCACAGTGAAAAATCCCTTTTCTTTTCTCATTATTTAATTGACTGCTAAAAGCTCTTTCAGTTCCCTCCTCCCTCAAAATATAATAAGATTCTGGACTAAGCCTAGCTTTCCATTCGTCTTTTGAGAAATTCCACTCTTCTTTAGAAGCGAGTGAAGATGCTAATACTTGCAAAGGATTAAAGATTATTTTTAAGATTGACATAATAGGAATTAGAATAAAAGTTCTTCTTGATAGAAATTGATTCATATATTTAAATCACAAAAAAGTAATGAGTTTTATTCAGACTAATTCTATTAAAAATATTCATAAATTAAGTATTGCTCCAATGATGGATTGTACTGATAAACACTTCAGAATGATAATAAGAAAAATAAGTTCCGAAGCTTTATTGTATACGGAAATGATTGTGGCCCAAAGTTTAGTTTATACAAATAAAAAAGAAAATTTTCTAGATTTTAATGATGAAGAACACCCTATATCGATTCAGTTTGGTGGAGACGATCCAAAAATCCTTGAAGAGGCAGCCCAAATGGCACAGGATTGGGGTTATGACGAAATAAACTTTAATGTTGGTTGTCCTAGTCCAAGGGTCTGTTCTGGAAATTTTGGCGCTTCTCTCATGAAAGACCCTGAAAAAGTAGCAAAATGTATAGAATCCTTAAAAAATAATTGCAACTTACCGGTTACGATCAAACACAGAATCGGTGTTGACAATGAAGATAGTTTCGATCACTTAAATAATTTCGTAAGAATTATCGCAAATTCTGGTGCAGACAGATTTACAGTGCATGCAAGGAAAGCCATATTGCAAGGTCTAAATCCAAAACAAAATAGGACCATACCTCCACTAAATTATGATGTAGTAAAAAAATTGAAAAAATCAAATCCAGATTTATTAATAGAAATCAATGGGGGTTTAACAAATATCGATGAATCATTAAAAGCCTTAAATGATTTTGATGGGGTCATGATTGGACGGTCAATTTATCAACATCCCTTGAGATGGTCTGAAATTGATCAAAAGATTTATGGAATTAATAAAAAAACCAAATCTGCTTCAAATATTATTTTTTCCTTAATTCCATATATAGAAGCGCATTTAAGTAATGGAGGAAAATCTTGGGATATTTGTAAACATCTTATAAATTTAGTTGAAGGTATACCAAAAGCTAAAATTTGGAGGAATCAAATTTCAAATAAATCTATAAAAAGAGAATTAAAAATTGAATATCTATTTAAATTAACGACAGAGCTTGAAGAAATGGGTTACTAATTTATTTCGTTTGAGGAATTACTCTCATTGGACAATCCCCTTTTTCTCCTGCTCCTACCATTTTCATATTCAGAATTATCAGAAGAATTTCCATAACTTCTGTCTTCCCAACCTACTGCTCCAGAAGATTTATTAACGTTGGAGCTGTTAGATCCAGAATTGCCGCCGTATCCACCAGAATTGCCACCGTAGCCGCCACCGCCACCACCGTAGCCACCATTATTACCACCTCTTCCTCCTCTACGAGATCCACCAGAACCTCTAGGCTCAGCTTTATTAATTCTTAATGGTCTTCCCATAAGTTCCGTGCCTTGCAAACCATCAATAGCTGTTAACTCAATCGCTTCATCTGCCATTTCAATAAATGCGAATCCTCTTTTCCTTCCAGTATCTCTCTCCAAAGGAAGAGAACAATTTAGCACCTCACCATAAGGGGCAAACAACTGTATCACATCTTCGCGCTCTGCGCGGAACGGCAAATTGCCAACAAAAATACTCACTTTAAACTCAACAAAAAATTACCTTATAAAGAAACTACAATTAGTAGTATTATAACTTTGCTTTACTATTCTACTTCAAAGCATACCCTTGTTGTAGAAAAATAATTGAGATTCAAAGTAACAATCTTTTTTGCCAATTATTTACCTCTTTTTCTACTTGAGCAAAACCTGTACCACCTTCGCTATTTCTTGATTTAACGACATTAAGAGGTTTAAGTTCCACAAAAACATCCTCCTCAAATTCGGGATGAAATTTTTTAAATTCTTCAATTTTGAGATTTTTTAATAACATTTTTCTCTCTAGGCAATATTTAACCATTTGACCAACAACTTGATAAGCGGTCCTAAAAGGAACATCTTTATCAACTAAGTAATCTGCCAAATCAGTAGCATTAGAAAAATCGTTTTCTATAGAATTAGATAGATTTTTTATATTAAATTCAATGCCATCATTAATTAAAATAGTCGTTGCTTTAATACAAGAAGATATTGTTTCTGCAGTATCAAATATTGGCTCTTTGTCCTCTTGAAAATCCTTATTATAAGAAAGTGGCACACCTTTGACCATCGTTAACAAAGCCTGGAGATGTCCATACACTCTTCCTGTCTTACCTCTTATCAATTCTGGAACGTCAGGATTTTTTTTTTGCGGCATTAAGCTACTTCCTGTGGCACATTTATCTGTTAATTTTGCAAAAGAAAATTCGTCGGTTACCCATAAAATTATTTCCTCTGAAATTTTACTTAAATGAGACATTAATATAGCAGAGGCAGAAACAAACTCTATACAAAAATCTCTATCACTTACTGCATCAATACTGTTTTTATAAATCTTTTTAAAACCCAATTCTGCAGCTGTAAAATGCCTATCTATTTTTATTTTTGTACCAGCTAATGCTGCAGCTCCTAATGGAGAAATATTAACTCTTGAGCGTACTTCTTGATACCTTTCACGGTCTCTTTGGAGCATTTCTACATAAGCCAATAAATGATGGGCCAAGGACAATGGTTGAGCTCTTTGCATGTGGGTATAACCAGGAATTAAGGTATAAATATTGGATTTCGCAATATTTAAGAAGGATTTTTGTAAATCGGTTATTAAAATTTCAATATTATCAATCTCTTTTCTTAGCCACAATCTTATATCTGTACCAACTTGATCATTTCTACTTCTACCTGTGTGTAATTTTTTTCCAGTTTCACCAATTAAATTTATTAGCTTTTCTTCTATGCAATAGTGAATATCTTCAGATGGTGGTCCTGGAGTAAATTTACCCTCCAAATACTCAACTTTTATTAACTCTAAACCATTAATAATTTGCGAAGCTTCAGAAGATGACAAAACTTTTGTTTTGCCAAGCATTTTCGCATGAGCAATCGAACAATCTAAATCTTCCAAAATAAGCTTTTTATCAAACCCAATTGAGGAATTGAACTTTTCAATAAAAGGATCAAGTGCATTATCAAATCTTTTACTCCAAACTTTTGTCATATTAATAAGTAACTTGTAAGTATCTCTAATAAAGCATTTTTTTATATGAGTGACAAAAAATCTATTTCAATTGAAAAATAACCATCGAGGCATCATCTTCAAGATGTCTATTTTGACCTGTAAAATCATCTAACTTTTTAAATAATTTATTTAAAATTTCTTGAGATGTATAAGATTGTATGCATAATTTTGTGAGGGTTTTAATTAATCTTTCCTCATCAAATCTTTGTCCTAAAGAGTTAGAAGTATCAATTACTCCATCTGTGTAATAAAGAACCAAATCATTTTGATTAAGCTTGATTTCTCCACAATGATATTCAGCATCTTTTTGTAGTCCAAGTACGAATCCTTTTGCATCTAATTTTAAAACTTTCTGATCTGAACTTTTCCAAAGCAGAGGAGGATTATGTGCTGCATTAGCGAATCTTAATTTTCTAGTTCTAGGATCATAATCTGAATAAAATAATGTCACAAATCTATGCGATTGGTCTAAATCATTTATTGCTAGTTGATTCAAATCGTGCAAAATTCTATCAGGAGGCAGACCTGTTAGAACCTCTGCACGTAGCATTCCTCTTAACATAGTCATTAAAAGACCGGCTGGAATCCCTTTACCCATAACATCGCCTATCACAAAGGCCCATCTTGATTTTTCTTTCCTTTTTTCAGAGATATTTGTCTTTAAGCACATAAAATCATAGTAATCCCCACCGAGCTGAAGAGCTGGTCTACAATGTGCAGCAAGGTCTATACCATGGATAGTTGGACAATAATCCGGAAGTAATTGAGATTGAATTTCAGCACCAGTAGAAATTTCTCTATCTACATTTTCATGCTTTTTCTTTGTTTTTATTAAATAGTGATTTTCTAATCCAACAGCTAGACAATTTTCAATGAAATTAAAATTGCTATCTACAGTAATAGACTTTCTAGAAATATCTTTGCTAAAAATATAAATAAATCCTCTACATTTACCTCTAGATATTATTTTTTTTGTTTCAATTTTATATTCTTTAAATTTATTTTTTAAAGCATTTTCAAAAGTTAGAATTTCTTTTATTTTAAAATTTTTTGAAAATTGAAATTGATTCAAAAATCTATTAATTTCTTCTTGGATTGTTAAATATTCATAATTAAAAGATATTTTTATATTTTCGTTCCATATTTCCCCATCGTAATTTAAAGGAATAATTAAAATAATATTCTCAGAAAAAATATGTTTAAAAATTAAGCAAACATAATCCAGTAATTTATTTATGTTGGAAAATGATTTTAAATAATATGCTAAGGAAGATGCAATTTCAGCAAATTTATATTTATTTTTTAGATTTACTTGAGGATCATTTTCTAAAAAGTTTTGAATAAATTTATTCGAAAATAATTTTTCTTTTTGATTATTTGTCAAAACAAACCTAATAGATAAACATGTTTTAACATTAAAATTAAGTTTTTAAAAAAAATTAATTAAATATTTATTTATCTGCAAGCATAGCCTCTACAAATTCATAACTATTAAATGGCCTCAAATCTGTTATACCTTCTCCAGCTCCAATAAACCTTATAGGTAAATTTACCTCTTCAGATACAGCTAAAGAGACTCCTCCTCTAGAAGTGCCATCTAATTTAGTAATAATTGCTCCACTTAAATCTGCTGACTTAGCAAAACTTTTTGCTTGCTTCAAGCCATTTTGTCCCTGACTTGCATCTAAAACTAACAATGATTCAACATTTGCATCTGGGACCTTTTTATCAATAATTTTTTTTATTTTTGCTAATTCATCCATCAAATTATTTTTTGTTTGCAATCTACCCGCTGTATCAACAAGTAATAAATCAACATTTCTTTTTTTTGCAGAATTAATTGCATCAAAAACTACAGCAGCTGGATCAGCATTTTTTGATTGATTAGATATAACATCAACATTACTTCTATCTCCCCACACTTTAAGTTGTTCTACTGCAGCCGCTCTAAAAGTATCAGCAGCAGCAATCAAAGTTTTATAATTACTTTTTGATGACAAATATGCTAATTTTCCTAATGTAGTAGTTTTACCAACACCATTAACTCCTACTAATAACCAGACATTTAACTTACCCTTTTGTGGAACTAAAAGATCAGAGCCCGAATTTTTTATTGGTTTATCGATAATTAATTTTAATTCCTTCTTCAAGAATTTTATTCCTGCTTCTCCACCCAGGACTTCTTCGTTTAATTTTTTTCTAAGAGAATTTATAACTTTATTGGTTGAATCAATCCCAACATCAGCTCTTATTAATAGAGTTTCTAAATCATCAAGAGATTCTGGCGTAAGAGGATCATCTCCCAATTTATCCAATAATTCAGTAACAAATCCTTTTCGGGTTTCCTCTAATCCTCTCCGTAATTTAGTTAACCAATTAACTTCATCAATCGATATTTGATTTATTTTTTTTCCTTGAGCAGCTAATACCATTGCAGACCAAGTAAAATTATCATCAAATTCTCCTAATTCAGTTTCAGCAATA
>CACFEJ010000001.1 GCA_902565305.1 uncultured Prochlorococcus sp. | reverse complement strand
TCTGGCATCTTTTCCAGTAACAGAAAAACAATCAAATTTTTCAAGCCAAAACTTTTTTTTTATATCTTCCATTATGAAACAACTATAAAAAGTCTTTTATTGTAAAAAGACTCTTTAATTTAACATTTTCATCTTCAAGGGCTTTAAATCCCCCTTCTTGCCTATCAACTATAGACAATACTTCCTCAACAACATAATTATTTTCGCGTAACTTTTTTATAGCTTTTATCACTGAACCAGCAGTTGTAACCACATCCTCTAAAACAGTTACTAAAGTTCCTTCTTCTAATGTAGGCCCCTCTATTCCAGCTTTAGTACCGTATTTTTTGATTTCTTTTCGAATTATTAAACCATCAAGGTCTATGCCGTGCAAAGCTGCTTTGACAATTAATCCACTTACTATGGGGTCTGCACCTAATGTCAATCCTGCTACAGCTTTTGACCTTGAATCCTTTAACTCTAAAAATAAATCACTTATTAAGTTTAAGCCTTCGCCATTTAATGAAACTGGTTTACAGTTCAAGTAATGACTGCTTTTTTTTCCTGAAGATAAAGTGAAGTTTCCTTTCTTGTAAGATTTTTCAATTAACTGTTTTAACAATTTTGCTTTATTTAAATCATACTTATCCGAAAATTTGGCCATTAGTAAAAGTTAAACTTATATTTAAAGATTAGAAGAAAAAAAAGAAATCTCACAAAAACTTCCTAATGAGGTGTTTTTTGAAATATTGTTTTTATATTGTATATTGAAATTCAATGTAATTAAAATTACATAAATTCCCTTGGGGGTGTAGCAATCTGGTGAATGCACCAAACTCATAATTTGGCTAAGGCGAGTTCGATCCTCGCCACCCCCATTATTCATTTGTTATTGAATGAAAATAACTCTACTTTTATTTCTTTTATTTTTACCAGCTTTTTTCGCAGCGAGTGAACTCTCTTTTTTATTAATAAGGCCAAGCAAAGTTTTAAGATTAATAGAAGAAAAAAAGAAAGGAGCATTTTCAATTTTAAAAATTCAAAAACGCTTTAGATCTTCATTAATTGCTTCTCAATTTGGAGTAACAATTTCATTAATTGCAATTGGATGGCTAAGCAATAACCTGGCTAATGATTATTGGAAAAGCAATATTTTATCAAATAGATTTTATGATCTTCTATTTTTTTTATTTGTTGTTTTAGTTGTTACTCTTGTTTCAGGACTAATTCCTAAAGCTTTAGTAATTAACAATCCAGAATCTGCTGCATTAAGGTTAACCACAATATTTGATGCCGTAAGAAAAGCTATGAATCCTATAGTGAAAACAATAGAATTCTTTGCTAGCGCCTGTTTAGGCTTGTTTAATTTAAATAACAAATGGGATTCTTTAAACTCGGGTTTATCTGCTGGAGAATTAGAAACTCTAATAGAAACAGATAACGTAACAGGTTTAAAACCAGATGAGAAGAATATTCTTGAAGGGGTTTTTGCTTTAAAAGATACACAGGTTAAAGAAGTGATGATCCCAAGATCTGAGATGGTAACTTTGCCAAAAAATATAACCTTTTCAGAACTTATGAAACAAGTAGATAAAACTCGACATGCTCGCTTCTTTGTGATAAATGAGTCTTTAGATGATGTATTAGGTGTATTAGATTTGCGTTATCTAGCTAAGCCAATATCAAAAGGTGAAATGGAAGCCAATACATTATTAGAGCCATTCCTTTTACCAGTAACAAAAATAATAGAAACATGTTCACTAGCAGAAATATTTCCAATAGTAAGAGACTACAATCCGTTCTTACTAGTAGTTGATGAACACGGTGGAACAGAGGGACTTATAACTGCAGCTGATCTAAATGGCGAAATAGTTGGAGAGGAAATGCTCAATAATAGAATTTATTCAGATATGAGAATGTTAGATAATTTCTCTAAAAAATGGTCAATAGCTGGAAAATCAGAAATTTTTGAAATCAATAAAAAGATAGGATGTTCTATTCCAGAAGGTACTGATTATCATACCCTTGCTGGATTTATGTTAGAAAGATTTCAAATGGTTCCAAAAATTGGCGATGTTTTAGATTTTAATAATATTAAATTTGAAGTTATTTCTATGTCAGGTCCAAAAATTGATCGTGTTAAAATAATTCTTCCTTAAAGCTAAATGTGACTCCCCATAGAGGATAATGATAATAAATATATGGATTTGAAATTATGCAACCAACCTCATCACCCGTAAAGGTTGGAGTCATAGGTATAGGAAATATGGGCTGGCATCATGCTCGAGTACTAAGTTTACTCAAAGATGCAAATCTCATTGGAGTAGCAGATCCAAATGAAGAGAGAGGCAAATTAGCAATAGAGCAATTTCAATGTGAATGGTTCAAGGATTATAAGGACCTAATTCCAAAAGTTGATGCTATCTGTATCGCTGTCCCTACACTACTTCATCAAAAAGTAGGACTAGATTGTCTAAAGGGAGGAACTAACGTTCTCATTGAAAAACCAATTGCAGCAAACGAGTTAGAAGCAAAATCTTTAATAGAGGCCGCTAATGCAAGTAACTGTCTATTACAAGTTGGGCATATTGAAAGATTTAATCCTGCTTTTAGAGAATTAAATAAAATAGTAAATAATGAAGAAATTGTTGTTTTAGAAGCAAGGAGGCATAGTCCTCATGCAGAGAGAGCAAATGATGTGTCTGTTGTAATGGATTTAATGATTCATGATATTGATCTTATTTTAGAACTTGTAAACTCAAAAATACAAAAATTAGCAGCTGTGGGAGGAAGAAATAGCGAAGGATTAATAGATTATGTCAATGCTACTTTAGTTTTTAAAAATAATGTTATTGCAAGCTTAACTGCCAGCAAAATGAGTCACAAAAAAATTAGAAATTTAAGTGCTCACTGCCAAAATGGACTAGTAGAAACTGATTTCTTAAATCACTCTTTACAAATCCATCGAAAGTCTCATGAATCATACACAGCAGAGCATGGAGAATTAGTTTATAGAAATGATGGATATGTCGAAGAAGTTAGCACAACTTCCATTGAACCTCTATATGCAGAACTGGAGCATTTTCTTAAATGCGTTCAGGGTAAAGAAACACCTGAGGTTGATGGTGAGCAAGCCTCAAGAGCATTAAAAATTGCTGATTTTATAGAGAGTGCTGTAGATAATTCTGGAGATGCGATTTTACTTGAAAATCCTTTCTAATAAAAACAATCTAAACTTAAATAATTTTATTTAAATCCAACTGCAGCTTGCCAAACAAATACCAACAAAAAGAAAAATAAAGGAATAAGTGGAAGAACATCAACAGTTGGAGCAAAGGCCTTATAAGCCTCGGGCAATTCAGCGAATGTATTAAATAGAATGAGCACCTTTTTGATAATTTAATTAATTATGATAAGACGTTACCACGTATAGTGAGCAATAGAGGATGTTTTCCAAGGAGCGAAATCATTTGTAAAACAATTATTTTTAATTGCAGTAGAAATTGCATTGGTAAATCTTATTAGGTGAGCAATATTGTGCAAACTTATAAGTGTTAGGCCTAATATTTCGTCATTTCTAATTAGATGATGCAAATATGCTCTAGAATAGGATTTGCAAGTCTCGCATTTACAAGTTTTGTCAATTGGAGAAAAGTCATTTTTAAATCGAGCATTTCGCAAATTCAATCTTTCATCATTGAAAAATGCAGTCCCATGTCTTCCTAGTCTTGTAGGCAAAACACAGTCAAATATATCAAATCCATTTGCAACAGCTAAAGAAATTTCTCTTAAAGAGCCAATTCCCATTAAATATCTTGGTTTATTTATTGGTAAGAATTTCGGGACGTAATTAATTACACTATGTATTTGTTCGACTGCCTCGCCAACACTTACACCTCCCACTGCTATTCCAGGCAGATCAAAAGAACTTGTATATTTTGCGCTATATTCTCTCAATCTAGGATACTTACCACCTTGAACTATACCAAATAATGCTTGATTAGATTTCTGATGAGTCTCGACACATTTTTGCAACCATGAATGAGTTCTTTGTAAAGAATCCTCAATATCATTTTCGTTAGCTGTATGCGGAGGACAATGGTCAAAAGCCATCGCAACATCCGATCCAAGATCCATTTGGATCTGTATTACTTTTTCAGGTGATAAAAATACATTACTACCATCTCTTGGATTTTTAAATTCCACTCCTTTATCAGAAATATTGTTTAATTTAGCCAAACTAAAAACTTGATATCCTCCAGAATCAGTAAGAATTGGCTTAGGCCAATTCATGAACTTATGTATTCCACCAGATTCATTAACTAATTTTTCTCCAGGTTGTAAATGAAGATGAAAGGTATTTGAGAGAATCATTTCTGACCCTGTCGAGGTTAGTTGCTTAGATGAAATCCCTTTAACCGTTCCCAAAGTACCCACAGGCATAAATTTTGGGGTATTTACCTCACCATTTGGTGTATGAAATATACCAGTTCTTGCCCCTGTATTACTGCAATTCGATGTAATTTCAAATTCAAACACGATAATTTATAAAATTTTTTGATCCTTTTTCATTAATCTAACCTATTATTTAATATTGAATCTACTTTTATCTCATCAAAAAATATTTAATAAAAAATTTGGCAGGCTCTTGGATTTTTTATACGACATTTCCGAAGATACCTTTAATTAATCCCGAATTTAAAAATATTGCACAATTTGCGCCGCCTTTAGGATTTTTTATTGGAACAATACAGAGTTATATTTTTCTTTTTTTAAGAACAAACTCTTGGTCAATTTATTCATCTACATTAATTTGTCTAGCTTCGGGATATTTAATTACTGGTGGTCTACACCTCGATGGTTTAATGGATACTTTCGATGGTATTTTTGCAGGTAAAAAGAAACGTTTAAAAGCCATGAAAGACAGTAAAGTTGGTTCCTTTGGCGTTCAAGCTTTAGTTTTTATAACTTTAATTCAAATTGCTTGCATACTGAAAATTCAAAACCTAATAACTTTTGTTTTACCTATATGCTTATTTTGGGGAAGATTTTCAAATTTATTTTTTATAGAAAAGTTTAAATATATCAGTTATAAGAAAAAATCTATTAGTCACAAAAAGTTTTGGAATGGATTTAAAAAAGAATCTTTGATATCCATTATTTTTCTTTTAATTTTCATTGCATACCAATTTGTTTCAATTACATCCCAAACAATATTAATTAAATTTTTAATTCTTATTTTAATAGGTATTTTTCTAAGTTATTCCATCCCAATCATACTGGGTAATAAAATTGGAGGCTTCAATGGAGATGCCTGCGGTGCAAGTGTTGTACTAGTTGAAACTGCAATGTTGATTATGCATGCAATTCTTTTATAGGTAGTTCTAAATAGAAAATGTTTTTCTGATTAAGATTTGTTGATTTCTCAGTACTATCAATAGAGTTATTTTCCAGTAATCTCAAATCTCCTCCAATTTGTTTTGCTAATTTCCTCGCCAAAAAAAGTCCCACACCAGTGCCGTCCTTCTTTTTAGCGGCAGATCCTCTAAAACCTTTTTCAAAAATTTTTTCGTTTTCAATTTTGGTTATTTTTTTACCATCATCGAATATACAAAGTCCATTACTAGTAATTGCAAGTCCAATTTCAGCATCTTTTTGGGCATATTTAAAAGCATTTTCTAATAAATTAGCCACAATTTCAGCAATTACTGCATATTTTGCCTTTAATGGCGAAATAGTCCAATCTGGCCAAAGAGAAGGTTCAGTCCAATCTCTATTCTCTAAATCCGCATTAGCTTTACCCCTTTCTAATATTGGCCTCAATAAACTCTGAACAGTTATTACCTTTTTATTATCTAAATTTGGTGGTAATAATAATCTTTCCTCTCCAATTTCCAAAGGAAGTTGAATAGGTGAATTTAATTTCGCAAAAGAATCCATATATTGATTAATTTGTTTTTGCTCTATTATCATCCGTTCGACTATTTCAATAGAATCATCATCTGAACCAAGTCTTTTTATTAATAATTTTGCATATGTCCTAATAGCAGCTAATGGATTCCTTAATTGATGAATTATGACATTGACCTGATTTTTTAAATAATTGACTTCTTCATTTTTATTTTGACGTTCTAATTCGATAGAGACGCATTTAGCTAAAGATATTGAAAGCGCTTTTAATCTAGAATCGAGAGATACTGGCCAATTCCCCCCTTTCAAATCAGTTTCTACCCTAAGGACACCAAGTAGAATATCGTTTTCTTGTAGTGGATACCATCTTCTATTTGGCGATGAAACCTTTAGTGCAGGATCATCTTCTATTGAAGTAAGTAGCCTATCGATTTGTGGCCATTGACCAATCATTTCAAAAGATGCTTTAGTTCCTTGCTTAGCTGAAGCAAGATACATAACTAAATTAGTCACGCCCATTGAGCAGCCAAAACTCTCTAGCTGTTTTAAAATTAATTCTTCAAATTTTTTTGAAAGATTCATAATAAGAGAAATTTTTTAAAAAAAAACTTGAAAAAGGGCTTGTAAAATATGAAAAAAGTATTAAGATATATAAAGAGGTCTGACTTTAGCCAGCCTTAAATATGAACTTCTAATCATATTTTAAGCTACATCAGGGGTTGATGGGTCCTCTATGTAATTTGAAGTGAATTTAAAATCACATATATAAGATTAGTAAAAATAAATACGACTAATCTCATTAATAATTTCAGGAGTACCAATCAATGTCAAAAAAAAGAAAAAGAATCAGCAGAAGAAGATTGGCTGGCCAAAGAGTAATGGCACATGTACCTATTTATCATATCGAGACTGGCAAACATAAACCAGTTACAGCAGCTAGAAGATTCATAGCTGAAAATGGTCTATCTGCGCCTTCAGTTTTCAATGTCAGAAGAAATGAACACACCACCGATAGATTTTTTTGGGGAGAAAAAGGGTTATTTAGCGCCCAATATGCTGAAGAAAATCATTTTCTATTTCCATCGCTAAAAGTTGTAGTTGAAGGAATTGGTGAAGAAAAAATATTTGAAGGTCTAGAACTTACTGCAGATGATTGGGAAGAGATTGAAGAATATGAATATGCTTTTGTTTAAAAAATATTACTTATATTTGAACTTATAAAATTAATTAAATTTGAATCAATTTGATGAAACCCATCGAATTCTAATAATTCACAAAATTTAGAAGACTTACTCTTTACCTTTTCATAAATTGTCCTAGAAGCATCTATAGGCACAACGTCATCAAATAAACCATGACTAATAATCAATGGGGAGAATTTTTCTCCCGGGTCCCAGTTAGGGTGAGGATAGCCACTACAAGCAACAATTAATCCAAAATTTAACCTAAATCCCGCATCAATTGCCATTGCCGCCCCCTGAGAGAACCCCAACAAAATTGTTTTTCTTAGTGGAATCTGATCAGTATCAAAATTTTTTAATGTAACTACAAGTTTTTTTACTTCAACCTCAGCTCCATTCCAATCATGTGGGTATAATCTATACCACTGTCTTCCCTGACCACTTGGGTGTAATCCAGGAGCCCTCAAAGAAATTACCTCAAAATTAAGATTTATTGTTTCAGTCATCTCCTTTCCTAAGGTTAAAAGGTCATCTGAATCAGCTCCCCAACCATGCATCAAAATAATTCTATGAGTTGCAGTTTGAGAGCTAATCCAGACAAATTCATGATCGATAGCATATTTCATGTTTATATTCTTAAGTAAGTAAACTTTCCCATAATGTCTCCATTAGCTTTAGTAAGTGTCTCTGATAAAAAAAATATAATCCCATTTTGTCAGGAATTGGTAGAGCAATTTAATTATAAAATTCTATCAAGTGGAGGAACTGCCAATCATCTTGAAGAGGCTAAAATTCCAGTTATTAAAGTTTCTGATTTTACTAATTCTCCAGAAATTCTTGGAGGAAGAGTTAAAACTTTACATCCAAAAATACACGGGGGAATATTAGCTAAAAGAACTGATGAAGAACATAAAAAAGATATAGAAGCTAACAATCTTGAGTTAATTGACTTAGTAGTTGTAAATTTATATCCCTTTAAAAAAACTGTAGCTCAGGGAGCTAAATGGGAAGATGCTATTGAAAATATCGATATCGGAGGGCCATCTATGATTCGTTCTGCAGCTAAAAATCATAAAGATGTTTCCGTTTTAGTAGATCCTAGTCAGTATCAAAATTTTCTTGAAGAAAGTAAAAAAGGTGAATTGCAAGACTCATATAAAGCAAAATTAGCCCTTGAAGCTTTTCAACATACGGCAGACTATGACACTACAATATCTAATTGGATAAGAAAAGAAAGAGATTTACAATCTTCCAAATATATTGAGTCTTATCCTCTAATCAAAACCTTAAGATATGGGGAGAATCCACATCAAAAAGCTTTCTGGTATGGTTTAAGTAACATTGGATGGAACGCAGCAGAACAATTACAAGGAAAAGACTTAAGTTATAACAATCTATTAGATCTAGAGTCGGCACTTTCAACAGTTTTAGAATTTGGCTACACAAAAAAAGATGAACTTACAAGAGACATGTGTGCCTCTGTTATTTTAAAACACAATAATCCTTGTGGTGCCTCTATAAGTAATTCAGCTTCCAAAGCATTTTTGAATGCTTTGGAATGCGACTCTGTTAGTGCATTTGGAGGAATAGTTGCTTTTAATTCAAATGTTGATAGTGAAACCGCAATTCAACTCAAAGATATTTTCTTAGAGTGTGTCGTCGCTCCATCTTTTGATGAGGAAGCTTTAGAAATTTTAAAAGTTAAAAAGAATTTAAGAATTTTAAAGTTTTCAAAAGATCAACTTCAAAAAGAGAATCAAAAATCAACAAAATCAATAATGGGCGGATTACTAGTTCAAGATTCTGACGATAGTGAAGAAAAAACTGAAAATTGGATTTCAGTAACTAATAAAAATCCTAGTAATCAAATTAACTTAGATCTAAATTTTGCATGGAAAATTTGTAAACATGTGAAATCTAATGCCATTGTTATTGCTAAAGACCAAAAAACTATTGGTATTGGAGCTGGACAAATGAATAGAGTTGGAGCAGCAAAAATCGCATTAAGAGCAGCTGGAAGGTTATCTTCTGATGCTGTCTTGGCCAGTGATGGGTTTTTCCCATTTGCAGATACTGTAGAACTAGCAAATGAATATGGAATAAAAGCTATTATTCAACCAGGAGGAAGTCTAAGAGACCAAGAAAGTATAGATATGTGCAATTTAAAAGGAATCTCAATGGTATTTACCCAAAAAAGGCACTTTTTACATTAAATTATGTTGATTTTGGATAGTATGTAATCTTGTTAGTTTTTCTGAATAAAGATAGCCTGCCTGGACCTGCACATAGAAAGTAGAGAGAAATAGCCCCGTATATAAAAGACAATTCGAAAGCATAATTATGACCTTCAACCACTGCTAGAGGAAAACCTTCTAGTCCAGTATCAAGGAGATGAAAATAAACTGCAAATGCCATGGTGGAGAATAGACCAAGAGAAGAAAGCCTCGCAAAAATCCCTAAAGCCAATCCAACTGGGCATACCAGTTGAGTAATTGCCGCTCCAAAAGTCCAAATAACAGGATCACCAGGCAAAAATGGGAAATACTTACCAACTACAAATTCTGCAAAACCCTGGGGATCCTGCAGTTTCTCAAGGCCATGATGAATCATCAACGCACAAAAACCTATTCTTAAAACAAAAATCGAAAGTTCTCCAAGGATATTAACTTCTGACCCTGAAGATGAATTGGCAACTACAACTTCAACTTTTTGGGGCGCTTTAGTTCTATTCATACTTGCAGTTTGACCCTGATTAGTTTGTGCTTTGTCTTCCATACTTCATAAATTTTTCATTATTCTAGTTAATAAAGTAGATCTTTTGGAATTATCTGACTAATAAATTAAAAAAACTAAGCAAATTTATAAATAAATAACAAATTCAGGAAGCAATATCAATTAACTTTTCAATAACATCTGCAACGACCTTATCAGGAGTGGATGCTCCTGAAGTAATTCCAACATTGATTTTTCCACTTGGTAGAAAATTATTTTTAAGTTCTAATTCTGATCCTAGTGGTTTATGAAATATTGAGTTTTCTTTAACTGATATCCTCTCTGGCGTATCAATGTGAAAAGAAGAAATATTTTTAGTAATTGCTATTTCTTGTAGGTGAGTAGTATTGGAAGAATTGAAGCCTCCAATAACTACTAGAATATCAAGTTCTTCATCAACCAAAGAGAACATTGCATCTTGTCTTTCTTCAGTTGCATCACAAATTGTGTTAAAAGCTAAAAAATGACTATTTAAGTTTTCTGGGCCAAATTTTTTTAACATCGTCTTTTCAAAAACCTTTCCAATTTCTTCAGTCTCGCTCTTAAGCATAGTTGTCTGATTTGCAACTCCTACTCTATCTAAATCTTTATCCGGATCAAATCCATTAGAACAAGCTTTAGCAAATTTGTTCATAAACTCATTTCTGTTACCTCTCCCAAGAATATATTCAGATACATATTTTGCTTCTTCTAGATCAAGTACAACTAAATATTTACCTGCAAATGAACTTGTAGCGAGAGTCTCTTCATGTTTAAATTTTCCATGAATAATAGATGTGAAAACATGTTTTTTATGTTTTTCAACAGTATGCCAAACCTTAGAAACCCATGGACAAGTTGTATCAATGATGTGACAACCTTTTTCATGCAAGAGTTTCATTTCTTGGACAGTAGCTCCGAAGGCAGGAAGTATAACAACATCGCCATTGGAGACTAAAGAAAAATCTTTAATTCCATTTTTAGCTGAAATGAATTTTACATTCATTTTTCTTAAATGATCATTAACGGAGGGATTATGAATTATTTCGTTTGTTATCCAAATATTCTCATTTGGGTAATGTCTTCTAGTTTCATAAGCCATTGCTACAGCTCTTTCAACTCCCCAACAGAAACCAAAGGCTTGAGCCAACTTAATTTTAAGTCTGCCTTTAGTGTAAGTAAAACCATTATCCCTAATAGAACTTATCAAATCACTTTGGTAAGCTTCTTCTAACGCTTGAGCTCTTTTTGTTGGAGAATCGAAACCCCTCCTATTGTATCTATCAGAATGATGAAGGGATCTTCTAAAAGCTTGAGTGTCCATCCTTTTATATTACAACGTTTTAAATAATTTTTCGAAAAAAAAAAGAAACCTGACATAAGTCAGGTTTCTTAAGACAATTTTCAGTTAGATTATTTAGCAGATGCAAAGTCTGGATATGCTTCCATTCCATGTTCTCCTATATCTAAGCCTTGAGTCTCTTCCTCTTCAGATACTCGGATACCACCGAATAATCCTCCAATTACAGACCAGGCAATCCAGCAAGTAACTAGTGTCCAAATAGCATAAGCTGCGGCACCAAGAGCTTGAACTAGAAGAAGGGTAATACCTCCACCATTGAACAATCCCATACCTGCTCCATCACCTTGTACTGCTGTACCCCAAAGACCGATAACTACAGTACCCCATACACCACATACTCCGTGTACAGAGAATGCGCCTACAGGATCATCGATCTCAGCGGCATCAAGTGCTGCAACTGAAAATACAACGATTATTCCGCCAACTAGTCCTGCGAACCAGGCTCCAGCAAGAGTCATATCACCACAACCAGCAGTGATACTAACCAAACCAGCAAGGATTCCGTTAATTATCATTGTAAGATCAGGCTTGCCTGAAGTTAATGTTGAAACAATAGTTGCACCAATAGCTCCAGCTGCTGCTGCCAAAGTAGTTGTTACAGCAACATATGGAACCCATTGATCCATAGCAAGTTGAGAACCGGGGTTAAAACCATACCAACCTATCCATAGAACTAATGCACCTAGAGTAGCTATAGCCATATTGTGGCCTGGCATAGCTTGTGGTTTCCCATCAGAGTATTTGCCAATTCTTGGTCCAAGAAGCATAGCTCCTACAAGACCCGCCCATGCTCCAACTGAGTGAACAATTGAAGAACCAGCAAAGTCTACAAAACCTAAGGAATCAAGCCAACCACCATTCCATTTCCAGCTACCAGCAATTGGATATATAAATGCAGTTAATACAACAGCAAAAACAACAAATTCTCCAAATTTAACTCTTTCAGCAACAAGACCGGATACGATAGTTGCCGCAGTTCCTGCGAATGCAGACTGGAACAAGAAATCAACTGTTGGGACTAATCCAGCATCAGTTACCATATCTGCAGTAACTGTTGGATCAAAAAATAAGCCGCCAAAATAAAGCCATCCGTCAGCAACACTACCTCCGTACATTAAGGAATAGCCGATAAACCAATAAGAGGTTACCGCTAAGGCAAATACGAATAGGTTTTTAGCAAGGATGTTTACTGCGTTCTTAGAACGACACATACCTGCCTCAACCATAGCGAAGCCAGCGTTCATAAAGATCACTAAAATAGTAGCGATCAAAAGCCATAAATTGTTAGCAAGAAAAGCTGCATTCAACTCAGGTAAATCAGCCGCGTGAGCTGAAAGATTAAAAATACCTAAACCAAACAAAGCTAAAGGAACAGTCGCAAGCCACAACATAGAGCGGTTTGAACTAAATCCTCGAATACTCCTCAAAAGGAGCATAGGTCCATTAACAAGACTTGCATCTTGTAATTTGGACCTAGAGCGCCTTTGAGGCGTTTGCAAAGCAGTGGTCATAAAAAAAAATTAGATCTGCAAAAAAACAGTTTGTGCTGTTTCCTTTCATATTCAATTTTGCTCAAAAAACTTATTAGTGTCTAGTAGTCGTTGTTACCAATTTTATAGTTGCATCCCAAAACTATATCTGTTAAATTTTAATTTTTTTTTTTAAAGAGATTCAAAATATGAAAATCTTATTTATTTCAAAGGTTTAATTCCTTTCCATGAAACGTGGTCTTTATGAAACTCAAAGGAACATGGAATAGTTATCATTCCTGCACTTAAAGATTCTCTAAAAAGATTGCCGTATAAGGGATCTGCATCATCTCCAGGGGAAAAAAAACAAGCGTCTTTTCTCGTAATGCAAAGTAATAAAACACTTTTACTTTCAGGAATTAATTCCTTTAATTCCATGAGGTGTTTTTGGCCTCTTTTCGTTACTGTATCAGGGAATAGAGCTACATTTTCTTTAATCCAAGTCGTATTTTTAACCTCTATATAAATGTTACGTTTATCAGGATTTGAAGATTTTGGAGTTAAAAAAAAGTCAATTCTGCTTTTTTTATCTTTTCCATATGGAACTTCAGATTTAATTGTCTCTATTTCGCCTATTATTTCGTTTAGCAGATTTTTCTCAATAACCTTTTTGATTAACTTATTTGCAAATAGAGTATTAATACCAACCCAAACCTCCTCGTTTTTTGAATCAAAAACACATATCTGTTCCCAAGTAAAAGGGAGTTTTCTTTTTGGAGAAGGGGAAACACTAATTCTTACTTTTGCTCCCTCACTCAAAAGTCCTTTCATTGGGCCTGTGTTAGCACAATGAGCAGTTACAACCTCTCCACTCTCTAATTTAATATCTACAAGAAACCTTTTATACCTCTTGATTAAAACCCCTTCAATTAATGGATCAAATTCAATTATCCGTTCATTCATAAATATGTCGTTAGTTAAAAATCAAATATAATTGAAACTTAAACTTCTTGAAAAATTTAGACAAATCCAAATGCATTCATTTTTAAAAAATAATGTTTTTTCAATTTCATTTGGTACTAGTCTAAGTAAATTAGCTGGATGTATAAGACAAATATTTATAGCTGCTGCTTTTGGGGTTGGGATAACATACGACGCATTTAATTATGCATATATAATCCCAGGTTTCTTGCTAATAATCATTGGAGGAATTAATGGCCCCTTACATAACGCAGTCGTTGCAGTTTTAACTCCGCTTAACAAAAAAAAAGGAGGAATTATTTTAACTAAAGTAAGCATAAAACTTTCAATATTACTATTCATTTCAGCTATATTAATTTACTCTAATTCCAGTTTATTAATTGAATTATTAGCCCCCAATTTAAGTTCGGATGCTAAATCTATTGCCACTTACCAATTACAAATACTTACACCTTGTATTCCTTTATCCGGATTCTTAGGTTTAAGCTTTGGCGCCTTAAATTCCCAAAGAAAATTCTTTTTATCAAGTATAAGTCCAGCAATAACAAGCGTAACTACTATTTTTTTTATTTTATTTAGTTGGATTTATAACCAAGAAAATACATTTTCCCATTTCTTTACTTTTACGGGATTACTAGCTTTTGCAACTTTGACAGGAACTTTAATTCAGTTTGTTGTTCAAATTTCTGAAATAAAGAAAATTGGTCTCTTGAGGTTAGATTCAAATTTCAATTTATTTAAAGATGAAGAGAGGAGGATTTTTAAACTAATAATTCCAGCATCTATCTCATCAGGTCTAAGTCAAATTAATGTTTTCATCGATATGTTTTTTGCTTCAAGTTTTCAAGGAGCAGCATCTGGACTAGCTTACGGGAACTTTCTCATACAAGCTCCTTTAGGCATATTATCTAACTCTTTGATTTTGCCATTACTTCCAAAATTCTCTAAATTGAGAAGTGAGAAAGACGATAGAGGTCTCCAAAAAGAATTAATATCTGGGATAGAGTACTGTTTCTTGACAGCTATTTTTTTATCCGGATTTTTCATAACATTCAATAATCAAATCGTACAATTAGTTTTTCAAAGAGGATCTTTTGATTATTCAGCGGCTTTAAAAGTAAAGAATATATTAATTGCTTATGCAGTTGGCATACCTTTTTATCTTTATAGAGATTTATTAGTAAGAACTTACTATTCAATAGAGAAAACAAACTTCCCTTTTAAGTCTTCATTTGCAGGGATAATTTTTAACATTTTTTTTGATTGGTTTTTAATCGGTGCTCCAATTAAAAATTTTGGGAATCTTTCTCCATATAATTTAGGAGTTGTAGGAATAATTTTATCTTCAGTAATAGTCAACTCTATAGTTTGTATTTTGCTTTCTTTTAATCTGCGAAATGAAGATATCCATTTGCCTAACTTGGATTTATTGAGGAAAATCACCCTTATGTCATTAGCAGCTTTTATAGATAGCACACTTTGTTTTACTATTCTCAAAACTACTAATAAAGCCAATTCAAATCTGGGAGAATTTATATTATTAATAATTGGTTCTCTAACTTTTTTTGTAATTTATTATTTACTTACAAAATACTTGAAAGTAAATAAATATAAGGTTTATAAAAAAAAGATTTAGCTTTCAAAAAAACTTTCCAAAATTTCCTCTAATTCTGAAATTTGTGAAGTAGTGATTAAATTAATAAGGGGAATCTTGTTAACACCGTCTCCTACTTTTACATTTATTGCTTTCAAACTTATTTTTGCAGCCTCCAATTGGCCTTGATCTTTATTACTTATACATTCAATAGCAAGTTGCCTAGCTAAGCCAGCATCTCCAAGATACAAATTCCACTTTTCTATTTTTATAAAAATCTTTTCTGAAATAATATTTTCTAGATCACTTATTCTTATCTGAGAGTCCATAAACATTAGATTGATTTAAGAAGATTGTTTTGAAGTATCTTTAGGTTTTTTTATAATTACGAAAAGTAAATGTGATGCCAAAAGAACTGACCAGAAAATTGCAAAATTATTAAAAAAGGTTATTTCATATTTAATTTCTTTTAAGAGCCATGTGCCACTTACAATCGCAGTGAATATCATGCAGTGAATAACAAAATTTACTATTCGAGAAAAATGTTTATAAATAGGATCTTCTAAATCACCATTTCCATACCACTTTATAGGCATATTAATAATTGGTTTGTTAATAATAGATATTTTACCCGAAATTTAGTTGACTAAGAGACCCTGAAACAGAGATATTACATAATTATGCGCCTGTAGCTCAGTGGATTAGAGCACCTGACTACGGATCAGGGTGTCGGGAGTTCGAATCTCTCCAGGCGCGTTTAAAATTCTGAAATATTATTTTTATATTTTTCTAAAAAATATCGTCTATATTATGAGTATTACTTATCAAATTCAATGAATATCCTTCAAAATCTTAAAGAAACTGATCCAGTAATATCCAATTTTATCAACTCTGAAAAAAATAGACAGGAAACTCATCTTGAGTTAATCGCAAGTGAAAATTTCGCATCAATTGCCGTCATGCAAGCTCAAGGATCCGTTCTTACAAATAAATACGCCGAAGGATTACCTCAAAAAAGATATTACGGGGGATGTGAGTTTGTTGATGAAATTGAGGAGTTAGCTATCCAGAGAGCTAAAAAATTATTTAATGCAAATTGGGCTAATGTTCAACCCCATAGTGGAGCACAGGCAAATGCTGCTGTTTTCCTAAGTCTACTTAAACCTGGCGACACAATTATGGGGATGGATTTATCTCACGGTGGCCACCTTACTCATGGATCTCCAGTAAATATGAGTGGCAAGTGGTTCAATGCAGTTCACTATGGAGTAAATAAAGAAACTAGTGAATTAAATTTTGATGAGATAAGAGAGATAGCACTTGAAACAAAACCAAAATTAATCATATGTGGTTATTCTGCTTATCCAAGAACAATCGATTTTGAATCATTTAGAAATATCGCAGATGAAGTTGGTGCATTCTTGATGGCTGATATTGCTCACATCGCCGGTCTTGTAGCAAGTAAACTTCACCCAAATCCTATACCTTATTGTGATGTAGTAACTACAACTACCCATAAAACATTAAGAGGGCCCAGAGGGGGACTTATCTTGTGTAAAGATCCAGAATTTGGAAAAAAATTTGATAAATCTGTTTTCCCTGGAACTCAGGGTGGGCCCCTAGAACATATTATTGCCGCTAAGGCAGTTGCATTTGGAGAAGCCTTACAGCCAGATTTCGTTAATTATTCCCAACAAGTAATAAAAAATGCCAAAGTTCTAGCTTCAACTTTAATAAATAGAGGAATCAATATCGTGAGTGGAGGCACTGATAACCATATTGTTTTACTCGATTTAAGGAGTATCAATATGACTGGTAAAATTGCTGACTTGCTCGTAAGTGAAGTGAATATCACTGCGAATAAAAATACTGTTCCATTTGACCCTGAATCACCTTTTGTGACCAGCGGCCTAAGATTGGGAACTGCCGCTTTAACTACTAGAGGGTTTAATGAAAATGCTTTTGCTGAAGTTGGCGAAATTATTGCGGATAGATTACTTCAACCAAACGATTCACTAATTGAAAGTCAATGTAAAGAACGAGTATTATCCCTATGTAATCGTTTTCCCCTTTATGAGGGAAAACTTGAAGTATCAATTAAATGAGTCCTAATTCGAAAGGAGTTGAAATTCTTTCTATTGGGACAGAGCTACTTTTAGGAAATATTGTTAATACAAATGCTCAATGGATTTCTGAGCAGTTGTCTAAATTAGGATTAAATCATTTTAGGCAATCAACTGTAGGTGATAATCGTGATCGAATTATAAAATTAATTCAAGAAATATCGAAAAGAAGTAATCTTCTAATCACAACGGGTGGCTTAGGGCCCACCCCAGATGACTTAACTACTGAAGCAATAGCCAAATCTTTTAATGTATCTCTTTTTGAAAGACCGCACCTATGGGATGAAATTAAACAAAAACTTTCAAACTCAAAGCTTAAGGACGATTCCTCTAGCTTAAGGAAACAATGTTTATTTCCAAAGAATGCGCAAATAATTAATAACCCTAGGGGCACGGCCCCAGGAATGATTTGGGAACCAGTAAAAGGATTTACTGTTCTTACTTTCCCGGGAGTGCCAAGTGAAATGAAAAATATGTGGGAAGAGACGGCGTATGATTTCATTAAAACCAAATTTTCAGATAATTATTCCTTTTTTTCAAATACTCTGAAATTTTCAGGCATTGGAGAATCTAGCGTTGCAGAAAAAATTAACGATCTATTAAATCTTAAAAACCCGACTGTTGCTCCATATGCAAACTTAGGAGAGGTTAAACTCAGAATCACAGCGCGAGCAAAGAATGAATTAGAAGCAAAAAATATAATAAAACCTATAAAAGAAAAATTAAAAAAAGATTTTTCAAAATTTATTTTTGGAGAAGATAATGATACTCTTCCTAGCGTTCTAATAAAAGAATTAATCAAGAGGAATCAAACTATTGTTTTTGCCGAATCCTGCACGGGAGGCCTTCTATCTTCATCATTAACATCAATATCAGGCTCATCTCAAGTTTTTCAAGGTAGTATTGTTTCTTATAGTAATAAGCTAAAAAATTCATTATTAAATATCTCAGAAGAAAAGCTTACAAAATATGGAGCTGTTTCTGAAGAAGTTTGTGAGGCTATGGCAATTAATGTAAAAGAGAAATTAGGAGCAGATTGGGCTATAGCTGTTAGTGGAATAGCTGGGCCTAAAGGAGGCAGTAAAGATAAACCGGTTGGACTTGTCCATATCTCAATCACAGGACCGAATAATCATATAACTAATATAAAAAAACTTTTTAACTCAACCCGAAATAGAATAGAAATTCAAACACTAAGTGTAAATGTGTGTTTGAACAGCCTCAGATTAATCCTATTATCGAATAGTAAGTAACTATTTTTACAAATTGAGTCAAGATACCCTATTTGATAAAGTTTGGGATTTACATAAAGTTTCAATTCTTCCTGGAGGATCTGATCAAATATTTATTGGTCTACATCTTATCCACGAGGTGACAAGTCCTCAAGCATTTGGCGCTTTAAAGGATAAAAACTTAAAAGTAAAATTCCCCGAAAGAACTGTTGCTACTGTTGATCATATTGTGCCAACAGATAATCAAAGCAGGCCTTTCAAAGATAATCTCGCTGAACAGATGATTGAAACACTCGAGAAGAATTGCTTAGAACATAAAATAAGATTTTTTAATATTGGTAGTGGTAATCAAGGAATAGTTCATGTTGTAGCACCAGAATTAGGGCTAACTCAACCAGGAATGACCATCGCTTGCGGAGATTCACATACTTCAACTCATGGAGCTTTTGGGTCAATTGCTTTTGGGATAGGTACAAGTCAAGTAAGAGATGTTCTTGTTAGCCAAACCATAGCAATGAACAAATTGAAAGTTAGGCAGATTTGGTGTGAGAATAAATTATCTAAGGGTGTTTATGCTAAGGATTTAGTACTTCATATCATAAATGAACTTGGTGTAAAGGCAGGAGTAGGTTTCGCATATGAATTTGCAGGGCCTGCGATAGATGAATTATCAATGGAGGAAAGAATGACGATATGCAATATGTCTATTGAAGGGGGAGCAAGATGCGGCTACATTAACCCTGATGAAAAGACCTTTAATTACATTAAAAATAAATTATGTGCTCCAAAAAATGAGCATTGGGATAAAGCTCTCACATGGTGGAAATCACTAAAAAGCGATCACAATGCAATTTATGATGATGTTATTAAATTAGATGCTTCTAAAGTAGAACCAACGGTAACTTGGGGAATTACTCCAGGCCAAAGTATAAGCATTAATCAACAAATTCCTCTTTTAGATGACTTATCCCCAAATGATCAAGTTATTGCAAAAGAGGCTTATGAATATATGAGTTTCAAGCCAGGACAATTAATAAAAGATACTCCTATAGACGTTTGTTTCATAGGAAGTTGCACAAATGGAAGAATCAGTGACTTAAGAGTTGCAGCTAAAGTATTGAAAGACAAAAAAGTATCCAAGAATGTCAAGGCATTTGTAGTTCCTGGTTCAGAAAAAGTTGCCAATGAAGCAAAACAAGAAGGTCTTGATCAGATATTTAAGGATTCTGGATTTCAATGGAGAGAACCAGGATGCTCAATGTGTTTAGCAATGAATTCAGATAAGCTAATAGGTAATCAAGTTAGTGCTAGTTCAAGTAATAGAAATTTCAAAGGTAGACAGGGATCTCCCAGCGGAAGAACACTTCTTATGAGTCCAGCAATGGTTGCTGCTGCTGCAATTAATGGCAAAGTCAGTGACGTCCGAGAATTTATTAACTAATGAAATCCGAGTTTATCCCACCAATTGGAAGAATTAGAGAAATCAACGGGCAATGTATCTCCTTATTTGGTGACGACATTGATACAGATCGAATAATTCCAGCACGTTTCTTGAAGTGTGTTAATTTTGATTCATTGGGTGAATCTGTTTTTGAGGACGATAGATTAACTTTAAATGGAAGGCATCCTTTCGATCTAGAGGAAAACAAAAATGCCACAATACTAATTGTTAATAGCAATTTTGGATGTGGTTCCAGCAGAGAACATGCGCCCCAAGCACTCATGAGATGGGGCATAAAAGCAATAATAGGAGAGAGTTTTGCCGATATTTTTTATAGCAACTGCATTGCAATAGGAATTCCATGTTTTACACTCTCAAAAACTTCTATTCAAGAAATTCAAGAAAATAAGGATAATAAATTTTTATTCTTAGAAATCGATCTTAAAAATTCATTAGCAAAATCAAAAGATCTTAATTTAAAACTTGAGATTAAAGAAAGCTCTAGAAAAATGTTTTTATCGGGGGAATGGGATGCGACTACAACTTTACTTAAGAATGAGAACCTAATTGAGAATAAATTTAATGATTTACCCTATTTAAAATTTTAATTCTCATTGCACATAATTATCTAAATCCAAATAACTCAAAAGAAATTCCTCCTGATTGATTATGAGGTTGATAAAAAATACCAAATTCGTAGGACCTTTTTTTCCAATTTAATGATAATTTAGAATCTATAAATTCACCGTAATCATCTGAATCATTTGTTAAATCTAAAGTTCCAAAACTTTTGAGGATAACTGGTCCGAATAGTTGCTGATCAAAAGCGATATTCAATGTGAACTTATCATAATTATTATCAAATTTAAAAACACTCTTTCCACTATCAAATTTATAGAAAGGGAAAAGACTTATACGAGTATAATCAAAAGTTTTATCCTTAAAATTACCCAATATTAATTCGGGTCCCATACCTAAACCTATATATTTTTGTTGGTCACCGGTTTCATAGAAAGAATATGATCCTTCTAATCTTGTTTTAAGGCTTAATCCTTTAGTGATTGGTTGAGGTATGTATCTATATGAAATATCAATAGATTTATTTTCAGGTTTCTGAATACTAATCGGAAATTTTTGGTCTAGAGAATAAAACAAGTTTCCTTTTAGGTTAGTTATAAGATTTTTTGTATTTAAAGCCTCCGCTGTTATGTTTGCCAAACCTAAAGATAATGATTCTTTCTTTTTGACGTCATTTACAATCCAATTATTTTCTTTTTGTAATTTTGAACCATAACCAGAGTAAATTTCCGCTTCTCCCAAGGAACCATTCCAAACCCTCTCTCTATACATTCCGTAAAAACTTTTATCCCATTTTTTATTGAAAAAATTAATCTCTTTATTCAACTTAGTTTTAAATCTAAATGCATCTGAAAATTTATCAAAATCAAAAGAATTTAAATTCTTATCTATCTCTAAATCCCAATTATTTATTCTTCCTTTTATCTGTGAATTAAGAGCAAAATAATCTTCAAAACTTGTATTTCTCTTTACCTTATCTGAGGTGATTGATTCCCCCTTATTTACAAAACTTTTTGTGTAGCCCTTTAATGAGCGTTGAATCAAGAATTGAGGCTCTAAATCAAGAACTAAATCATCAGTTATATCTATAGAGTTAAATTTCCTGCCAATAAAATAACCATCCTTATCTAAATTTTCGTATCCAAGGTTCCATCTATTTGCAGATTGAAACTTGTTAAAATTAAAATTAAAATTTCTACTTCCAAACCAAAAAGGTATTGAAATTTTCTCCTCAAGAATCAAATAATTTAATGAGGATTTAAATCTTAGTTTTTCATCAATAGGAAAAACTTCTAATGCATTGATTACTAATTTTACTTGTTTTAATTCAAGTAAATCATTACTAAATATGGCTTTCTTAGTTTTCCATTTCTCCCCATCTATGATCATTTTATTTGTAGAAAATAACCAATTTTGAACATTGTTAGGCGTATTTATAACTTCCTTTTTTTTTAATTCAATTAAAGTCTCTAACTTTTCAGAATCAGATAAGCTGAAATTTGAAGATAAGTCATCAATCAAGTTATTAGTATTAATTTTACCCTTTACATCTAATAGGTATCCTTTTTCACTAATAAAACTATACTCTAGTTCTTCAAATGTGAAGAATTGATTACCTACTTCCAAAGATATATTTCCTTTAGCACTAATTTTTTGATTTAATTTATCGTAAATTAAGGTATCTGCTTTTAGCAGTTTGCCTCTATAAGCAACATCTACATTTCCCTCTGCATAAATTACATCATTTATTTCAGACTGTTTATCAGATTGGATGATTAACTCTTCTTGCTTTTCGGCTAAAGCCACATAAGATGAATAAAAATTTTTGTGTAATAAATTTAGGTGGGTAATATTAAAATCAGAAACTTTATGTGAATCTGATAAGGCCTCTTTATTAATAATTTTTGACCAAACAAACTTGGCGTTTTGGTTATTGATACCTTTATTAATTTTTGTTGATTCAACAGATTTTGACGGCTGTAGAAAATTAATAAACAGAAGAAAAGAAAATATTACTTTTTTGGATATTCCAGAAATCAATTTAGAAATTAAATTAAAAATTAATCTTGAGGACTTTCTAGATCTTTTCTATTTGGAGTTCTTGTTGGGTCACTTGCTAAAAATCCGAATAAAAATATTCCAACAAAGAAAAATACAATAGTGTAAACAGAAATTTTTAAGGCGAGCATGGAATTACTAGTGCTGACAGATTTATATCCTATTAAATTTATAATTAAAGTATGGTGAAATGTTTACTTTTTGTATTTTTGGAAAAATTTGAAATACTTTGATGCAGATTAATCGTCATGATCATCCCAAGGATCTGTAAGCTTTGCAGCTTTAGGTCCAAATGCAGTCCAAAGACCAAAACCGGTTAAAGCTAGAAGTAATGCCAGAATTGTTACTGCTATGGAAACTGCAGGATCTGGAGCAGATGATAAAGTTTGCATCAATTTTGCTAAGTTTGTAAACAATTTATGTATAAGTTCTTATACAATAGCGAAATAATATTCGATTTTGTGAATTCAAATGGGTCAAAAAACAGCCTTAGGAAGTCTTCTAAAAGCAATTGGCAATTCAGGTCAAGGAAAAGTAGTGCCTGGTTGGGGAGCAGTTCCTGTGATGACAGTCATAGGACTACTACTACTTGTTTTCTTAGTTATTCTTCTACAAATTTATAACCAATCCCTACTTTTGCAAGGTTTTTCAGTAGATTGGAACGGAAACTAAATCCCTTAAATTCTCTAAAAAAAGTTATTTAGTTCATGTGATGATTTCTAAATAACTTTTTTGTAATTTATGTTTTCATTAATTAGTTGTAGTTTAAAGATATATTTAAAGATATAAATTTCTCAATAAAAAGAGATTTAAAAATAAATTATGGAAGATATATTTTTAATTGGACTCGGAAATCCTGGCAGCAAATACTCAAAAAGTAGACATAACATTGGCTTCCAAGTACTTCAAAATCTCTCGAAGAAATATAATTCAAATTTTCTATTAAAAGAAAAGCTTAAAAGTTCCTGCGCGGAATTTCAAATCAATAATTCTACTTTCAGATTATTTTTACCAAATACGTTTATGAATAATAGTGGTGATGCTGTCCGAGCAATAGTTGATTGGTACAATATAAATTTAGATCAGATTTTCATAATAGTCGATGATAAAGATCTTCCCCTTGGGAAAATAAGATTTAGAAAGAAAGGAAGCTCAGGTGGACATAACGGTCTTAAAAGTATCATTAAACAATTGCAATCACAAGACTTTAAGAGAATCAGAATTGGTATCGGTTCACCTCCCTTAGTAAAAGGAAAAATTAATTTCAATACCATTTCACATGTATTAGGAAATATTTCTCCAGAGGAAAAATCAATATTGGATAAAGTTTATAGGAGATTAATAGAATCCCTCGAACAACTAAATACTAAAAAAGAAGAATATATAATTAATGAATTAAATTCTTTTAATAAAAACCAACCTTAAGAAATGCGTTCAAAACCAGAGACGATTGCCAATGTAAGTGTCAAGGAATATTGCTTCTCAAAAAAGCAAATTCAGGGGGTTGTGGAAGCAAGTCAATTTAAATGGAATTTTACATGGTCCTTCAATAAAGGTTTATTAACGTTAAATCCACCTTTGGGGAGAGCATTAATTGAGGATGCCTTATTGAGATTTTTATTAAAAAAAGATTATGAACTAGAGGCAGGGAATGAATATAAGTTCACTATTTCAGCCAAGTTTTAGAATCTATATTTTGATTCAAAGTAAACTTCATTTTACAATAATCTTCTAAAATTATCAAAGCTGATATTGCATCAAGGTTTTTATTAAGAATAAAAACCTCTCTAGGCATCAAAAACTTTAATCCACTAATAGGGAAAAGTTCGAAATATCTTGCTTTAGCTCTGAAGGTAGTATTTTTCTCCTCAAAAGTTATTATTTCTTTTTTAAAAAAATAAAGTTTTTCTTTGATTTCTCTACTGGTGGTGCCATTACCAATAATAATTTGTGATATGTCCTCAGCGGACAATAAATTTCTCACATAATTCTCAAGTAATTCACTTTTTATAATAGTCGCTTCATAAACATTTTTTTCACTTATTTCAGCTACGACTAAACCGCATTTTCTCTTTCCGGGGTCAATAGTTATTACTCTAGGCATTTAAGATGTAATTTTTAAGATATTTATTTCAACGACTATTGGTTCTATAGTTTTGCTATCTCTCAAAGATAATACTTCTAACTTAAATTTAGTATTTTGATTTTCTTGCAGAAAGTCTCTAATTTTTTTTACAAAATTTCCATTTGTATTAATTTCACTAACTTGTGATCCTTTTGACTTAATTTCATCCCTTGTTTCTCTAAGCAATGATTTAATTTTTAAATTTATTGATTTAAGATTTAAATCACTTTCTCCAAGAATTGAACTTGTTATAACATCTCCTTTTTTGACTATAAATTTATTCTCTAATAAATCAGGAGATACAAAAACATAATTATCCCCTTTTAAAACATTTGTTGCTGATTTGATTAATAAAATCCAGTTACCACCTCTAGCAGCTAGTGTCTCAATTTTTGTAATATCACTAGGTCTCCACAACAGAATATTTTTTGCTTGTTTATTAATTGGAATAACAATTTTTCTAACATATTTATCAGCTTCATTAAAGATTTTTGTTAAATCAAGTTTTACATTTGAGCTGGAATTAATCTCAGCAATAAATAAAGTTTGTCCTCTTTTAATAACAATGTTTCCTCTCCTAAATACTTTAATATTATTTTTTAATTGATTTAACTCCTTTTCTTTCTGAATAATTTTACCTTCAAGTTCTTTTCGTTCTTCCTGTAGAGGGATTAAAGCCTTTTTACTTTCATCTAAAGTTTTTTGCAAAAAGGGAATATCAACAAAAAGTCTTTGCCTGAATTCTTCACTTACTAAAATCAATAGTCCTATCGATATTGAACTAATAAAGCCTCCAGTAATTATCGTTATTATAGTTGCTGTTTTTTTGGGTCTTAATTTTAGGATACTAAATCTTGCTTTACCAATCTTTGTTCCAAGAATGTCCCCAAATGGTGCAATTAATCCTCCAAGTACTATTAAAAAAACAATTAAAATCCAAGCCACACTTTTGCATATACTCAATACATCATAATTTATGATGAATCAATTAAATCTTTTTGCAAGAGCAATTGGATCGAACACTGTGATCTTTTTTCTTTCAATATTGAGAAGCCCCGAATCCTTTAAATCGCCCAATAATCTTGTAATTGTTACTCTTGTGGAACCAATAGCTTCAGCAATTGCCTGATGTGAAAGCCTTAGGTCTATTGTAATACCTTTTTCACCTGCAACACCAAAGTCTCTACAAAGAACCATCAAAAAACTGACTAAACGAGAAGACATATCTCTATGTGTGAGAGTCTCAATCATTGTTTCAGTTTGCAGGATCCTACTTGAAAGCCCCTGTAAAAGTAATAGTCCTACTGATGCATCTTCCTCTATCGCTCTTAAAACAGAATTTGCAGGCGCTGTTATCATTTCAACCCTTGTGAATGCTATAGCATGGTAAAAACGATCAGATCTATGTCCTGTTAAAAGAGATAAAACACCAAAGAGACTATTCTCTCTTAGAAGAGCAACAGTTATTTCTTCTCCTGACTCATAAACTCTTGACAGTCTTACTGCTCCTCTTCTTATAAGATAAACCCTTTCAGCAGGATCCCCAGGGAAAAATATTGTTTTAGATCTCTCAACCATTTCTGTACTTGCACCATCTAGACCTTTAATAACTTCCATTAAAGTTCTATTGATTGGGAAACGTTCTCCAACAGAATTAATTTTACTTTGTCCGGACTGTGGCGAACTAAAGCGGTTGAATCCTCGTGAAGCAGGTATCATAAATATCTTAACTATTAAAAAATTTAAGAAGACACCCTGAAATATCTTGTATCAACTGTAACAATTTTCAATTCTTATCATTTTATCAACAAGCTTTTTTCAGTCAGTTTCAAATTACTTAACCCTTTTTTAAGTAAAATTACACTATATGCAGCGTTATTAGATTCTAATTATACTGCATGTAGAAAGAATCTAAATAATGGTAATTAGTTCATCTCATATTTATCCCAAAGGTAATCTTGATGTTGTAAAAACAAATACTGCTAACAAAAATAACGTAAAAAAAATTTTACAAAACGGACAAATTCAGATTTATCAATCTTCATATAGAGGTAGCTACACATCAATTATTAGAGACTCTCTGAGAAATGCTGCTCTTGGCAGGAAAGTGCTTCTAATTCAATTTATGAAAGGAGGGGTTAAGCAAGGAGTTGATAATGCAGTAAAGCTATGTGGTAATTTAACCTGGGTAAGATCATCACATTCCTTTGATCAATATAATTCTGAAGCAATTAAAAATAATAAAAATTTAAAAAAATCTATTCATGAATCTACTATTGAATTATGGAATTTTTGTAAAAAAGAACTACAGTCTGGAAAGAATGATCAAATAATACTTGATGAAATTTTTTTAGCTATTGAAATGAAAATTATCAATAAAGATGATTTGATTTCAACACTTGAAAACCGATTTATAGCAGGAGATGTAATCCTTACTGGTACAGACATACCTAAAGATTTATTATTGATGGCTAACCAAATTACCGAACTTCGCTCATAAAAAAATGCTAAAAAATGATCTCTGGATAAATCAAAAAGCTTCGGAAGGTATGATAAAACCCTTTCAATCAAATTTGGTGAGACATCTTGAGCCTGACAATAAACAAAAGCCAGTTTTAAGTTACGGATGTTCATCTTATGGCTATGATTTAAGACTTTCGTCAAAAGAATTCCTAATTTTCAGACATATCCCCGGGACTGTAATGAACCCCAAAAAGTTTAATCCCAATAATCTAGAGAAAACTATTCTTCACCATGATAATGATGGAGACTTTTTTATTCTTCCTGCTCACTCCTATGGTTTAGGAGTTGCTTTAGAAAAGATGAAAGTGCCAGAAAATATAACTGTTATCTGCATAGGAAAAAGTACTTACGCAAGACTTGGAATCATTGTTAATACGACGCCCGCAGAGGCAGGGTGGGAAGGTCATCTAACTTTAGAGTTTAGTAATAGTTCAGGTGCAGATTGTAGAATTTATGCTGAAGAGGGTATTTGCCAACTACTCTTTTTTGAAGGTGATCCGTGCTCCACAACCTATGAAGATAGAAGAGGTAAATATCAAAACCAACCAGAAAAAGTAACTCTAGCAAAGATTTAAAATGAGTAATGTTGAACTAATTTCGCTAACTCCTGATGCAGAAAAAACAATGGCTTACATTGCAAGAGTAAGTAATCCAAAAAATCAGGAAAATGAAGACTATTCGAAATTATTGAGTTACTGTATTAAGAATGAACACTGGAGTGTTTTTGAACAGTCATTTATGACCTTACAAATAGAAACTAACAGAGGAATCGCTGCCCAAATTTTAAGACATAGATCATTTACTTTCCAGGAATTTTCACAGAGATATGCGGATAGTTCTCAATTGGGTAATATTCCCTTACCAGAGTTAAGGCGTCAAGATTTTAAAAACAGGCAAAATTCAATCCCGGATCTTCCTGATGAGTTAAAACAAAGATTCAATAAAAAAATTGGTTTACATTTTCAGGCTGCTACAGAATTATATGAAGATTTACTTGCTGAAGGAGTGGCCAAAGAATGTGCAAGATTTGTTCTACCTTTAGCAACTCCAACAAGAATATACATGTCTGGATCATGCAGATCATGGATCCATTACATTCATTTAAGATCAGCTCACGGCACTCAAAAAGAACACAAGTCCATCGCCCAAAATTGCAAGTCTATTTTTAAAAAAAGTTTTCCGATTGTATCAAAATCTTTAGAATGGTAAAAATTATCCATGACTTCGAGGACTAACCTCATTATTTTTATTTTCTTGAATTGTTGAAAATTCAGCATTAATAATTTGCTCATGAGGTTTATCTTCTTTTTCTATACTATTAATAGAATTTCTAATTTTTATTTCATCTTGTTTACCAATAAAAGTAGATATTAGATTACCCTTTTTATCAAAAAGATTAACTTGAGGAATCCCATTGACAGCAAACTTTTGGATGTAATTACTCCATTTTTGATTATCAACATTTAAAAAAACAAAATTAATATCTTTTTCGTATTCATCTTTAAAAGCAGACACTTGTGGTGCCATTTCTTTGCAAACTTCACACCACTCAGCATAAAATTCCAGAAATGTAGGCTTATTATTTGTAAAAGCTATTTCAGGATCAACAGATAGTTCTCCAAAACTCTTTAGAAGATAAGTTGATTTAAAAAAGATATTTCCAAATGAAAACAGGGAAATCATAACAACAGATATAATCAAAATAAGTATTGTTTTTAAATTTGTCTTTAAAATCTGCTCTCGACTCTCAGATTGCATTATTAAGGAATTACTAACTAAGAACATCTTAAATAAGTTAAACAAATAAAGAGAATTGAAATCTATAAGCTTTTAATCAACTGATAAAATAATAACTAAATACTTATCAAAATCTATCTGATTCCTGAAATCTAATTATGCAATCAATCTTTGGAACTGATGGGATAAGAGGAAGATTTAATGAAGAGATAACCTATTCACTCGCCTACAAAGTAGGCTATGCTCTTGGTTCTATCTTAGAGAAGAAAAGTCCAATAATAATTGGAAGGGATACAAGAATAAGTGGAGATATTCTTCTTCAGGCAATAACTCAAGGTATAAACAATAGTGGTAGAAAATTTATAAATCTTGGAATCTGCCCTACCCCAGCTATACCTTTTTTAATCAAACAAGAGAACTTGAGTAGTGGGATCATGATATCTGCAAGTCATAATCCGCCAGAATATAATGGCATAAAAATTTTTGATCATAATGGTCAAAAAATTACCAAATTTTTTGAAAATAAAATTCAAAAATTAATTGAAGAGTCAAATCACAATATCTCAGTACCTAGAAAAGTGATCTCTCAAAATGTAAATAAAGATCTTTTCGATATTTATATCAAAAGCCTAATCCAAACTATGGGTGGAGAAAATCTAAGCGGATTGAAAATAATACTAGACACATGCTATGGATCAGCGACAACATGCGCAAAAAAAATTTTTCAGTCTCTTGGTGCTGATGTAAGAGTTATCAATAACTCTAAAAATGGATTGAAAATTAATATGAATTGTGGTTCTACTAACCTCGAGCCATTAAAAAAAGCATTGAGAGAGAGTCCTGCAGATATGGGTTTTAGCTTCGATGGGGATGCGGATAGAGTAATTGGAATAGATTCAAAAGGCAATATTTTAGATGGAGATCACATTCTTTTTCTTTGGGGTAGAGAACTTATGGAACAAAAAATTCTCACAAATAATTTATTAATTTCAACGCAAATGTCAAACTTAGGTTTTATAGAGGCTTGGAAGAAAATTGGAGGAATTTTATATAGAACTGATGTAGGAGATAAACATGTACATGATGCAATTAAGGAAAAAGGAGCAGTTTTAGGAGGTGAGCAGTCAGGGCATATACTTTCCAAAATTAATAACTTTTCTGGAGATGGAATATTGACTGCACTTCAAATTTCTAAATTTTGTAAAAAGAAAAATATTAATTTGAATGATTGGCTTAAGAGTAGTTTCAAACCGTATCCTCAAAAACTAACCAATATCAATCTAGACTGTAATATTAATAAATTAAATCCTGAGACCAAAATCTTGATTGATCAAACTATAGCTTTTTTTCAGAAAATATATTCGGATAATTGTAGAGTTTTTATAAGGCGTAGCGGTACAGAACCTTTAATCAGAGTTCTAGTTGAGGCCAAAAATCATAAGGAAGTTCATTCTTTATCAAGCGAAATAACAAACAAACTCTTTTTAGAAATTGATAAAATAACAAATTAATAATTAATTAAATTCTTATATAAATTTTTTCATAAATATCAAGTTGGTTAACAATCACATACTTTTCCCTATCAGTTTTCACTTTATTTGGATTAAAACTTTCGGAACAATTAAAATCTTTTTTATCTAATGTTTTAAATTGAAAATTACTTGATATGGTGCAATCCATATAATCGAATAAATCCTTTACATCTGTTTTTACAAAAATTAGGCTGCCTTTTTGCAATGAATTTGAGAGCATATTAATAAATCCTGGCTGAATTACACGCCTTTTATAATGCCTCTTTTTAAACCAAGGATCAGGGAAATTAAAAGAAATACTTCTTAGACTTTTTAAAATAAATTTATTTTGGGCATCATTCAAAATATTATTAGCATTACCAAATATAAAATATAGATTTTTGATTTCTCGTTCAATAACTTTTAATTTGGCATTTTTGACTAATTTCTCGCGGATTTCAATTCCTAAATAATTCCAACTAGTATTAAATAAAGCTAAATCAAATAGAAACTCGCCAGCAGCACAACCTATATCCAAATGAAGATTCGATTTAGAATCATCAAACATTTCGCTCAAAGAAGGTATTCTCTCAATTTGATTAAAATTACTACTAAGGGGATTAACATGCTGTCTCATACAATTATCAATATATTCTTAGGAAATATTATAAGGATGCATAATATTCATAACTATGACAATAGTAAGTTCAAAAGTAAAAGTTTGATGTTTAATTATTATGTGTTTAAAAAGAAAAAATTTTGAACGTTTTTAATCAACTTTCTATTTGGCTATCCTTTCAAATTTCAATAATTTTCCTTATTGGTATTCCTGTTACTCTATCCTTCTGGTCAATTAGAAAAAGAAATAAAGCAGTTATTAAACTTCTATCAATTTATTGGAAAGTATCCCTTTTATTTTTTATAAGCCTTCTACTGTTAATAGGAAAGTATGATTATGCTCTTGTTATAACAATTATTGCAACATTATTAATGACAGTTTCAGTTTGGTTTTGGAACGATATTAATGATGAATTAAATGAATATGATTTTTCTTACTCCCTTACCACAACGACAAAAATATGGAGATGGACGATAACTTTTATATCTCTCAATTTCTTTATTCAGAGTTTACAAAACTTCAACTGCTTTTCTTTTATTAATTCGGATGCGTGTGCAATATGGCTTCAACCTTCTTCAAATTTATATTTTATTATAAAAAATTTATTTAATTTTTTCTTTGGAGCTAACTTTACCCAGCCAATATCAAAATTCTTAGGATTATTTTTATTATTAATCTATATTTTAGGACTTATTCAATGGTCAATAATCAAATTACCTAAAAATGGAAGAAACTCCTGCTTCTCAGAAAATGGCAAAAATTGATTTAATAAATATTCTTGAAAAATTAAGTTCCAATATTCCTGATAGGATACTTAAACTAGAGGGATTCATTCTAAAAGAAAATCAAAAAGAACAATTAGAAATAATTATTTTCAGAGGTTACAGTAGCTCAACAACTCATCCAATTGAAATAGATTCAGAAAAAAAAGTAATAACACTTTCTTATACAATTAAAAACTTTAAACTATATAAAGCACCGTTAACAGAAACCGAAGAAAATTTTATAAGAGAAAATCAAGACTCAGATTTCTTTTTGAATCAAAAAAACTGGATTTAAGTAAATTCGAGATTAATAATATTCGAACATCTTTTGCATAATTTTGTATTTTGGATTCCATCAAAAGTTTCTTTTTGATAATGCCAACATCTATCACATTTTTGACCTTGAGCTTTATTTATTTGAATTTTACCGAGTCCATTATTTTCAATAATCAGAGAATTCTCCACCAAATCTGATACCACTTGGAAGTTTGATACTATAAGCCAATCCCTAAATAAATCTACATCTTGATTACCAAATTCTTTTAGCCAAGAAAGTGAATCTTTTAAAGCTTTATCTTCAGGTAAATAATTAACTTCAGTTTCCAAAGCTGCTCCAATTATTTGTTTGTTCCTACATCCTTCTATAGCCTTGTTAATTTCAACTCTCAAATTTCTCAAATTTGCAATGTGCTCGTTAAGGATTTGATTTTTCCATGAATTCGAAAATACTGGCCATCCTCTTTGAAAAACTGATTTTTCTTCAGTTGAATATGGAATATTTTGCCAAATATCTTCAGCCATATGGCAAAGCACTGGAGAAATAAGTACGGCTAAATTTTCAACAATTTTTGACATGACGAATTGACAAGATCTTCTCCTGAATTGCGATTTAGAACTTACATATAACCTATCTTTAGCAATATCCAAATAAAAATTTGATAAATCTACAACGCAAAAACTTTGCAAAATTTGGAAAAATTTTGAAAATTCATAATTTTCATAAGCATTTGATATTTGATCTGTAACCTCAACTAATCTGCCTAACATCCATTGATCTAAGAGAGGTAATTGATCAATTTCAAAACTATCAATTTTTGGATCATAATCATGAATATTTCCTAGAAGATATCTTGCAGTATTACGAACTTTTCTGTAAACATCTGAAAGTTGCTTAAGTATATTTGAACCAATTGGAACATCTACTGAATAATCTACAGAGCTTACCCATAGCCTTAAAACATCAGCACCATAAGCAGGTTCCGTTTTTTTATTATTACCCCCATTAATAATTATATTTGGATCAACAACATTTCCTAAAGATTTACTCATTTTTCTTCCGTTTTCATCAAGTGCAAAACCATGAGTTAAAACTTTCTTATATGGAGGTTTATTATTGACTGCAACTGATGTTAGCAAAGAAGACTGAAACCATCCTCGATGTTGATCTGAGCCCTCTAAATAAAGATCTGCTGGATACTTTAATTCACTTCTTAGTTCACATACTGCAGCCCAGCTAGATCCTGAATCGAACCAAACATCCATTGTATCTGTTCCTTTTTTCCATAGATCAGATTCTTTTGCATAATTTTCTGGCAAAAGATGCTTAACATCCCAATCCCACCAAATATCTGCTCCATATTCACTAAAAAGTTCTTGAATATGATTAATTATTTCTTTGTTAAGGAGAATGTCATTACCATTTTTTTTATAAAAAACTGGAATAGGGACTCCCCATGACCTTTGTCTAGAAATACACCAATCTCCTCTACCGACAACCATAGAATAAATTCTTTTCTTTCCAGTCTCTGGCATCCATTCAACATCTTCGATTGCCTTTAATGCAGATGTTCTAAAGCCATTTACAGATGCAAACCATTGTTCTGTAGCCCTAAAAATAGTTGGTTTTTTGGTTCTCCAATCATACGGATATCTATGCTTATAATTTTCTTGTAATAGAAGCAAATTATTTCCTTTTAAATATTCAATAATTAAATCATTTGAATCTTTCAGGACGTTTGATCCTTTGAATTGACCAGAATATTCATTTAAGTTACCTTTTTCATCAACAACACATGTTATTGGTAAATCATATTTTTGACCCACATTAAAATCATCTATGCCATGACCAGGCGCAGTATGAACAATTCCAGTCCCGGATTCTGTAGTAATATAATCTCCTCCAATTACAATTCTGCAATTTTTATTCTTAGTGGGATGTTGATATTCAATATTTTCCAATTTGGAGCCTTTAACCTCTAAAAGGACCTTGAAATCTTTATTAAATTTCTTACTTATTTCAGAAGATAAATCTTCAGCAAAAAGGTAAATTTTCTTCTCATCATCGATAGCAAAAACGTACTTTATTTTTGGATTTACTGCAACTGCTTCATTTGCAGGTATGGTCCAAGGAGTAGTTGTCCAAATAGTTATGAAAGAATTATTTTGAAAAAAATCTTTTTTGATATTAAGGTTTTCTTGAATGAAATTTAATAGAATTTCCTCAGGTATTTTAGTGATTTTTAATGAAACATAAATACTTTTTGAGTAATGTTCATCAGGGTATTCTAATTCTGCTTCTGCAAGTGCAGTCCTTGAACTTGGACTCCAATGCACAGGTTTAAGTCCTCGATATATATAGCCATTTAAAAACATTTTCCCAAATACTCCAATCTGAGCAGATTCATAACTTTTCTTAAGAGTTAAGTAAGGGTTATTCCAATCTCCCCATATGCCCCACCTTTTGAAACCCTCCTTTTGATTATTAATTTGGATATGGGCGTAATCTGTTGCTTTTTTTCTTAAATTTAGAGTGTCAAGATTCTTTCTTTCATCAGATTTTAGATTCTGAAGAACTTTTAATTCAATAGGTAATCCATGACAGTCCCAACCAGGTACGAAATGAACCCTAAATCCTCTTAAGGTTTTGTATTTATTTATTATGTCTTTTAAAACTTTATTAAGAGCATGACCCATATGAAGAGCTCCATTTGCATAAGGAGGGCCATCATGTAATGTAAATATTTCTCCTGAATTTCTTGAACCTAATTGGAAATCTATATCATTGTTAGCCCAAAAATTTTGTATCTCAGGTTCTCTTACAACTGAATTAGCACGCATTGAGAAGTCAGTTTTTAATAAATTTAAAGTTTCTTTATAAGAAAAGTCTGATTTTTGTTCTTTGCTATTTTGAGATTTCATACGACGATTTAAGAAATATTGGTGATCAAAAGAATTATTTAAATAAATCTAATTCATTATATTCTTTCTTAATTGACCTGTAGTTTTTTTGGGATGTTTCAAATAACCAATTTATTTGATTTCAGACTTTTATATTATCATTTTTATCATTTCTTACCCACTTCTTTTGGGTTGTATTTTTATTATTGCTACCAAAATTGAAAAAATTTGAAGGTTTCGTGAAATTACCAAATACCAGATTTATAGACTCTAATATTTTCAAGAAGTTATTTTTAAACTCCAAAAAGGTAATTAATTTTTTCTTTTCTTTATCTGTCAATTGGTACCATCTAGATAAAAAAAGCTCAACTAAATAAAAAATAACTAGTACTGTTAAAAAAAGGAAAATTACAAAAAATGATTCATCTAGTGTTTTATTTTTAATTATTAATATCAAACCTATTAATAAATTTAAAAAAGCTTTTATTAAGTCTTTTGGTTTTCCAAGCTCAAGATAAATTATCGGTACAGTTAGAAAAATGGTGCCAACTAAAATATAAAAAGTTCCCAAATAAATTATCAAACTATTCATTGAATTAAATACTTTATTAAATTATAAGATTCGAAATCAATAAACAAACTATCTATCAGAATTTCCTTAAGTGCGGTCGGGGAGACTTGAACTCCCACACCCGAAGATACGAGTACCTAAAACTCGCGCGTCTACCAATTCCGCCACGACCGCTCAAATAAAATAATAATTGAAAGAGGTTTATTTTAAAAATATTTTTTCTTAAGATGATTAATTTGACACATTAAAATTAAATTAAAAATACCCAAAAAAAATTTTTTTTATCTTTAAACATGCAATCATCTTGAAATATTAGTTATATTATTTAAAGAATAAAAGAAACGATTTCAAACTTAACCAGTAAAAATACAACAAAAAATACTAATTCTTCAAAATCATTTAATTGGCAAAAAGAGATTAAAAATTACGTAGATCCGCCAAGTTTTTGGAATCCAACATTAGGTTTATTTTTTGGCGGTTATTTTCTCGCTTTTCTTAGCATATGGCAATGGTATAGGGGTGTTTGGCCTTTACCTTTACTTGTAGCCACTGCTTTTTTAGCTTTACATATTGAAGGTACTGTTATTCATGATGCCTGTCATAAAGCTGCTCATCCAGTTCCTTGGATTAATCAAGCAATGGGCCATGGCTCAGCTATTCTATTAGGATTTAGCTTCCCAGTTTTTACGAGAGTTCATTTACAACATCATATTCACGTAAATCACCCCAAAAATGATCCAGATCATATTGTCAGTACTTTTGGTCCAATTTGGCTAATTGCTCCAAGATTTTTTTATCATGAGGTGTTTTTCTTTCAAAGAAAACTCTGGCGAAGATATGAATTACTACAATGGGGAATTGAAAGATCCATATTTATAACAATTATCTTGGCTGGTTTGAAATTTGACTTTATGAATTTAATTTATAATTTATGGTTCGGCCCAGCATTAATGGTAGGGGTCACTTTAGGAATATTTTTTGATTATTTACCCCATAGACCATTTAGATCAAGGAATAAATGGATAAATTCTCGAGTTTATCCAAGCAAATTTATGAATTTATTAATAATGGGGCAAAATTACCATCTCATTCATCATCTTTGGCCTTCGATTCCTTGGTTTGAATACAAAATAGCTTATGAAAAAACTAAGCCTTTATTGGATAAAAAAGGCTCCCCTCAAAGGGTTGGGATATTTGAAAGTAAAGAAGACATTTTTAACTTTATTTATGATTTATTAATTGGTGTAAGGAGTCATAGCAAAAAGAGGGGAAAAATAAGAAAAATCATAAATTTATATCCAGGCTTTAAATTAAAAAAATTTTTATTAAAGATAGTCAACAAAACATTTATTGGAAGCAACTAACTTACTCATTCATTAATAATTTTTGGTACTTTAAAATATTTATCTTCTCTCGATGGACCTAATTCTAAAAGTTCTTCATTGCAATCCGAATTTTTCTTTTCGTCTTTTCTAAATACATTTACAACCTCTATAGCTCTGGTTGTACAGGGGACATCATCTGTATCAATTTTTTCTAGTTGTCTTATGTAATCCAATATCTTTTCTAATTGTTCTGCATGATTATTAATTTCATTCTCGTTAAGTTCTAATCTCGCTAAATGAGCAACCTTTTTTACTTCCTCTTTAGTTATTTTTGTCATACTTTTAATATCTTTCTTATTTAAATAATAGTTTATTAAGAACAACTTATTTACATATCCTTTGAATTTCAAATATTTTAAAAACATACTCACATTTTTTTGAAAATCAATATCAATTTATAGCCTTAATTATTTTTCTCAGCTAAACATGTTATTAGATAGACATTGAAAAATAGAAGAAGAATTATTTCCAAAAAATTTTTTTTATCGGCACTCTAAACTTGTTGCTCCTGATTTAATAGGCTGCCACCTCATAAGAAAAAATAATGAGATAGATCATGTTACAGGGGTAATTGTTGAAACTGAAGCTTATTCACAGGAAGAAGAGGCCTGTCATGGATACCGCAAAATGACTGAATCAAACAAATCATTATTTGGAAAACCTGGCACATTTTATATTTACAAATCTTATGGCATTCATCATTGTTTAAACATAGTTACTGATAAAGAAAATTTTGCGAGTGGTGTCTTGATAAGATCAGTTTTTATATCTAATAAAAATGAAAGATTAGCTTCTGGACCTGGCCTGGTAACTAAAACATTCAGTATAGATATTTCATTTAACTCACTTGAAGTTCTTAATAATAAATCTTTATGGATTTCTCCACGAGACTCCACTCTGGAAAAAAAAGATCTTATTCAAACTACGAGAATTGGCATATCAAAGGCAAAAAATATAAAATGGCGTTGGTATCTCAAAAATAGTAGGAGTGTAAGTAAAAGATTAAAAGGTGACAGAACACCTAAATTTAATAATCATTTATCTTTTTAAGCGTAATGCAAATTTGGCCTCATAAACATATCCACACACTAGCTAATTTTTCAATTAAAGATTATGAGTCAGTATTTGAATTAGCTAATAGATTTGATGCACTAAAAAATGCAGGCACAAAAAAGATACCGGCCTTACAAGGGACTTTGGTAACGTCTTTATTTTTTGAGGCTAGTACAAGAACAAAAAATAGTTTTGAGCTTGCAGCAAAAAGACTTTCTGCTGATGTCCAAACCTTTGCGCCATCCTCCAGCTCTTTAACAAAAGGCGAAACAATAATTGATACAGCCATAACTTATTCTGCTATGGGTGCGGATACATTAGTTATCAGACATTCATCAAGTTACATAACCTTTGAAATCGCAAAAAAACTTGATGCAATAAATTCCAAGACTTCGGTTCTTAATGCAGGCGATGGATTACATAGTCACCCCAGCCAAGGATTGCTTGACATCTATACATTGATAAAATTCTTTTCCCAAAAAAAACTGAATCCAGAGGTTTTAAATTCCAAAAAAATTTTAATAATTGGAGACGTTAATCATTCAAGGGTTGCCAGGTCAAATCTTTGGGCTTTAAGTGCATTCGGCGCCGATATAATCTTATGTGGTCCTAAGACATTAATACCTGACGAATTTATCAATTTTTTAAAAAACCCCGCGCCAAATCAAACAGAAGATCCTGTTAAATCAAGAGGTTCCATAACAATTTCTAGATCATTGGAAGAATCAATAAAAATTGCAGATGCGATTATTGTTTTAAGACTCCAGAAAGAGAGAATGATGGAAAATTTATTAAGTAGCATTGATTCATATAGTTTGCATTATGGCTTAACCCCAGAGAAATTATCTTTAAATAACAAAGAAATTCCAGTACTACATCCTGGTCCCATTAACAGAGATATTGAAATAAGTAGCAAAGTGGTAGATGGATATTCTAATTGCTTAATTAATAATCAAGTTGCAAATGGTATACCTATAAGAATGGCTTTGCTTTATCTATTACAAAAACACAACAAGTAAATTTATAGCAACTTCAGACTTTCAGTAAAGAAACCATAAAATAATCCCAATCTTAAAGAATCTAATAAAAGTACTAAAAATTTCTTTTTCCTTTCAAATCTAAAATTTCTTCTCAAAACTATTAAAAACTCAATAAAAACTACTGATAAGAAAGCAGCTACTGGATCCATGAGTTCCACAACGGCACTTACCATACCAAGAGAACTTCCAAAAAAGTAGCCGATTAAAATTATAATCAATGATATTGAATATCTTCGCCATGGATTATTAGCCCAAATACTTAATGTCTGAATATTTTCCACAATTTTTAGCTGAAATTTTGTCTTTTGAGGTTTAACAACCATTTTGCATTAAACTAAGCAGCTTCAGAGTTTGATTGAATTTTAGTATTTCCTTCTATTAATTCAAGTAATGCCTCCAACTGAGCCATTAATCCTCTTAATTCGCCTGGTTCAGGGAAAAGGTCATCTTCTTTTATTCCTAAATGCATTTCTCTAAGCTCTTGCCTTAAATAGCGAATGTGACTAATGACTTGCTCTCTTTTGGTTTGCGACATGATATAAATTTTTTCGGTATTTTAAGAAAAAATATTTTTGAAAAGGAGAGTTTTCATTTTTATGACTGAGAATGAAGATAAATGACTTAACAAAAATTTAAAAAGATTATAAAAATTGAAATTACCATATCCTTGAAAATATATACTAAATTCTTATATCAATTTTAAATAATTACTTGAGGCTTTATTATTAGGATATATTGACTTTACTCAATATGAAATTCATTTCTGAAAATAAAATAAGCGAGGAACTAGTAAATTCTTTTGATGAAGAAATGACCCTTGAGCTCGCTAAAAGGCTAGAGGAAGATAATTATAATACTCCATTTGATGGATTAAAAGACTGGCACTTACTGAGGGCTCTTGCCATCAATAGACCAGAATTGACAACTAATTATACCCATCTACTCGATCAGGAACCTTTCGATGAAAACTAAAAGTAAGGACTCCAAAATAAAGGTTCTTTTATTAATAACTGGAAGTATCGCAGCTGTAAGAATTCCATTATTAGTTAGCCAATTAGCGAAAGACAATTATGAAATAAGATGCGTTTTATCAAAAAATGCAGAAAAATTAATAAAGCCTCTTTCTCTTTCTATTTTAAGTAGAAACCCCTGCGTTTTAGAAAATGATCAATGGTCAAATAGTCAATCAACACCTCTTCACATAGAACTAAGTAATTGGGCTGATATTTTAATCATTGCGCCTTTAACAGCGACAACATTAGCAAAATGGGTAACTGGAAATGCAGAGGGATTGATCCCAAGCATCTTAATAGCAAATACAAAGCCAATTATTGTTGCACCAGCAATGAATACACAAATGTGGCTAAATAAAGCTGTCCAAAAAAATTATGAGAATTTACAAAATTACGAAAATGTTTTGTCTTTGCAACCAAGTGAAGGCCTCTTAGCATGTGATGCTATTGGCATCGGTAAGATACCTCCAAATGATCTAATTCAATTAGCTCTTGAATTTATAGCTTCACACAATGAAAATGAATATCGCAAAGATTTACTTAATAAAGAAATTTTAATAACTGGGGGGTGCACCTCAGAGCAAATTGACGCGGCAAGACATATTACTAACAAAAGTTCTGGAGCTATGGGCCTACTTCTTTCTCAAGTGGCGAGGTTCAGAGGAGCACAAGTAAAATATGTCCATGGGCCTCTGAAAATCGATAAGAATCTTACAGATGGAATAAAAAGATATGAAATTGAAACTAGCGTTGATTTAATTAAGGCACTTAATAATGAAATATCAAATTGTGATTATTTTTTCATGAATGCAGCAGTATCTGATTTCAAGATAACCTCAGATACTTCAGCTAAAATTCCAAAAAATAAAATTAATGAACATTTGAAAAAAAACTTTGAGCTAGTCCCAGATATTTTAAAAACAATTAGTAAATCAAAAAAAGATAACCAAGTTTTTGTAGGCTTTTGTGCTTTTACAGGATCTATCGAAGAAGCAAGAATAAGAATTAAGCAAAAGATTATTCAAAAGGGTTGTGATTATCTATTCGCAAATCCAATTGATCTTGAAGGCCAAGGATTTGGCTTTTTAGCACAAAATGAGGGTTGGCTGTTTGATACGAACAATATGGAACATTATATTAAAAAAACATCAAAAATTGATTTAGCAAATAAATTAATAACCCAAATTATTTCATTAAAAAAATAAAAAAAATTTCTTAATTTGTATTTTTTTGTAATCTTAATCATTAAAAATAATGTGATAGCTTAAAATAATCCCAGTTTTTTAAAATCTAAAAAGCTACGGGTTGTTTCGAGGATTTAAAAGTCCTATCTTTTATGGTCCTTTCCCTTGTAATATCCGTACTGAACTATTTAGATGACCTTTAATCTATCGTCACAGAACTTTACTGAAACTTTAATTATGAGAATTCGTTCTTTCTTAGCTTTTGTTATTTCAATTTGTATAACTTTTGCTTTCGTGCCTGTTAAAACATTTGCTTTCTCTGAAAGAGGAAATGCACAATTCACAGATGTTGTAAACACAGGAAAAGCTAATGATTGTCCTTCATTAGACACATCTCTTGTCGGATCAATATCTCTAGGGAATGGAGATAGCCTTAAAGGAATATGCATGCATCCAACAGAAGTTTATGTAAAAGTGCCCGGGACAAAACGAAAAGCTGCAGAATTTGTTTCTACAAAAATTATTAGCCCCAGAAATAACACTACAGTGACAGAAGTTTATGGAGATATAGATTCAGGAACTTTCACAGAAAAAGGTGGTATTGATTTTCAACTTATTACTGTATTAACTCCTGGTGGTTTAGAGGTTCCATTTGCATTCTCAGCAAAAGATCTTACAGCTGATTTACCTTCATCTATAGAGCCAGGCACTGAGGTTAGTGGTTCAACATTTACACCTAATTACAGAACTGGTGACTTTCTAGATCCTAAGGCAAGAGCTAAAAATACTGGTGTTGAATATGCTCAAGGTTTAGTTGCATTGGGAGGAGATGATGAAGAACTTGCAAAAGAAAATATTAAAGTTGATGTAAACGGCACAGGCGTTATTACACTTTCAATCAACAATGTAGATTCTGACACAGACGAGTTTGCTGGTACTTTTGAAGCTATCCAACCTTCAGATACTGATATGGGTTCGAAGGATCCACTTGATGTAAAAATAATTGGGGAGCTTTACGGAAGAAAGGCATAAATCCTATTTAAGAAAAAAAGGGGGTTAAACCCCTCTTTTTTTTTCAAAATTTTTCTTTATAAATTTAAAAATGGAATTACAACAAAAAACTAAAACAGATACTAATGGACTAATACCGCCTTATGGAGGGGAACTAAAAAATTTATTTATTAGAGATAAAAACCTTAAAAATGATTTTATCTCTAAAGCTACTTATGAGTTTGAATGCAGCGAGAGAAATGCATGCGATGTAGAACTTTTGATGGTTGGAGCTTTTTCTCCACTGGAAGGTTTTATGGATGAAAATAACTACAATTCGGTAATTAAAAATAATAGAAATACAAACGGGTTGCTTTTTGGCTTGCCTATTGTATTTGATTCAAATAATGAAAAAGTAAAAGCTGGCGAGACAATATTACTTACTTATAAAAAACAAAAAATTGCGATTTTAGAAGTTAGCTCTAAATGGGAGCCTGACAAATCCTTAGAAGCTGAACTTTGTTATGGTACTAATTCTTTAGATCATCCTGCTGTTAAGATGATTTTTAACGAGAGAGGGAGATTTTATATAGGAGGAAGAGTTTATGGTTTTGAACTACCAATTAGAGAATTCCCTTGTAAAACCCCAGAAGAAGTTAGATCTACACTTCCCTCAAATCATGATGTAGTTGCATTTCAATGCAGAAATCCAATTCATAGAGCACATTATGAATTATTTACTAATGCCTTACTTTCAGATAATGTCTCCTCTAAATCAGTTGTTTTAGTTCATCCAACTTGTGGGCCAACTCAACAAGATGATATTCCTGGAAAAGTTAGATATTTGACCTACAAAGAATTAGAAGAGGAAATATCTGATGAAAGAATAAAATGGGCTTTTTTACCTTATTCAATGCATATGGCAGGGCCAAGAGAAGCTCTTCAACATATGATAATCAGAAGAAATTATGGCTGCACCCACTTTATTATTGGTAGAGATATGGCTGGTTGTAAGTCGTCATCAACTGGTGAAGATTTTTATGGTCCATATGATGCCCAGAATTTTGCGAATAAGTGTGCAGATGAATTGATGATGCAAACTGTTCCTTCAAAAAATTTAGTTTATACGAAGGAAAAAGGATATATAACAGCTGAAGAAGCTAAAGAATTTAATTATGAAATTATGAAACTTAGTGGTACTGAATTTAGAAAGAAATTGAGGAATGGCGAACCAATTCCTGAATGGTTTGCATTCAAAAGTGTAGTAGATGTTCTAAGACGCTCTTAATATTGTTTTATTATTAGTATTATAGATTTATTAAAGATTTTTTATCGTGAACAAACGTTGGAGAAACGTAGGACTTTATGTCCTAGCTGTTATTACTGTAATTTTCATTGGTACTTCAGTTTTTGATAAACCTAGTACTGAAAGTTCTACAAAGACCTTAAGATATAGTGACTTTATAGAGGCAGTTCAAGATAAAGAAATCAGTAGAGTCCTAATATCTCCAGACAATGCCACAGCTCAAGTTGTTGAAAATGATGGAAGCAGGTCTGAGGTCAATTTAGCTCCTGACAAAGATTTATTAAAAATACTTACTGAGAATAACGTAGATATAGCTGTAACTCCCACAAAATTAGCTAATCCATGGCAACAGGCTGTAAGTAGCTTAATTTTCCCAGTACTTTTGATTGGAGGTCTATTCTTTCTTTTCAGAAGATCTCAAAGCGGGAATGCTGGAGGCGGTAACCCTGCCATGAGTTTTGGCAAGAGCAAAGCTAGATTACAAATGGAACCATCTACACAAGTAACCTTTTCAGATGTTGCTGGTGTTGAAGGTGCAAAATTAGAACTCACAGAAGTTGTAGATTTTCTTAAGAGTCCAGATAGATTTACTGCAGTCGGAGCAAAGATCCCTAAAGGAGTTCTTCTTGTTGGCCCTCCTGGTACAGGAAAAACATTATTAGCAAAAGCAGTAGCTGGAGAAGCAGGTGTACCTTTTTTCTCAATATCTGGTTCAGAATTTGTAGAGATGTTTGTAGGAGTTGGAGCTAGCAGAGTTAGAGATCTTTTTGAACAAGCTAAAAAGAATGCTCCTTGTATTGTATTCATTGACGAAATAGATGCCGTTGGAAGACAAAGAGGGGCTGGAATGGGCGGAGGTAATGATGAAAGAGAACAAACATTAAATCAACTCCTAACCGAAATGGATGGTTTCGAAGGGAATTCAGGAATAATAATAGTTGCGGCTACTAATAGACCTGATGTCTTGGATTCTGCTTTAATGCGTCCTGGAAGATTCGATAGACAGGTAACAGTAGATAGACCAGATTACGCCGGAAGATTACAGATATTAAATGTTCATGCGAAAGATAAAACTCTTTCAAAAGACGTTGATTTAGATAAAGTTGCTAGAAGAACACCAGGATTTACTGGTGCAGATTTAGCTAACCTTTTAAATGAAGCAGCAATACTAGCAGCTAGAAAAGATCTAGATAAAGTAAGTAATGATGAGGTGGGTGATGCCATTGAAAGAGTTATGGCTGGTCCAGAGAAGAAAGATAGAGTCATAAGTGATAAGAAGAAAGAATTAGTTGCTTATCACGAAGCTGGTCATGCACTTGTTGGAGCATTAATGCCTGATTATGATCCCGTAGCAAAAGTTTCAATAATTCCAAGAGGTCAAGCTGGAGGTTTAACTTTCTTTACTCCAAGTGAAGAAAGAATGGAATCTGGTCTTTATTCTCGTTCTTACCTTCAAAATCAAATGGCTGTAGCTCTCGGTGGAAGAGTTGCTGAAGAAATAGTCTATGGAGAAGAAGAGGTAACAACCGGAGCTTCAAATGATTTACAACAAGTTGCCAACGTAGCAAGACAAATGATAACCAAATTTGGTATGAGTGATAAAATAGGCCCAGTCGCATTAGGTCAATCTCAAGGTGGAATGTTTCTCGGAAGAGATATGAGTTCTACAAGAGACTTCTCTGAAGATACAGCAGCAACGATTGATGTAGAGGTTTCAGAGCTTGTTGATGTTGCCTATAAGAGAGCTACAAAAGTTTTATCAGATAATAGAACTGTTCTAGACGAAATGGCTCAAATGCTAATTGAAAGAGAAACTATAGATACTGAAGATATTCAGGATTTACTTAATCGTTCTGAAGTTAAAGTAGCTAATTATATTTAATTTTTGAAATTAAATTACTAATGAATAATAAAGAAGATTCTTTTTTAGAGTTCCTTAAAATGGACTCTTTTTTTTTACTTATAAAACCTGAAGATAATATTTACTCAAATACCTCTATAAGAAATTCATTTTTTGAAGAATTAGAAAACTTAGTAAAATTAGGATTAAAGAATATTGAAATAAGTTGGTCTAACAACGAAAATTGGTTCGATTTTGTATCCGATATCAAAATTAAATATCCAAGAATTAATTTAGGCTCTGCCTCCATAGTTAATAAGCAATCTATAGAAGATTCTTTAAAAATTGGATTAAATTTTTCGATGATGAAATTTTGGGATAAAGATCTTTTCAATTATGCGCAGTCAAAAAATTATTTATTAATTCCTGGAATTTATAATTTAAAAGATCTTAAGGAGGCGATAGATGTAAGTTGCAATATTATCAAAATTTACCCAATAAAAAGTAAAGATAGTTCTATAGATATACTCAACTATAAAAATATTGATTTCATTGCTGCTGGAGGACTATCAATCAATGATTTAAAAACTTATAAATCTTTAGGGTATAAAGCAATCGTGATTGGAGATAAAGGTATTATTAAAAAAAAGTTTGATCCAAAAATATATGAATGGCTCAAAAATAATTAAATCAAAGATAAATATAATTTATTTAACAAAACTACTAATTATCGATTAAGCCACATTGAGCTTGATTCAGTAGTAAATGATCAGCAAGTACTAAAGCCACCATAGCATCAACCATAGGAACTGCTCTTGGTAGAACGCATGGATCATGTCTCCCTTTTGCTTTCATCAAAACTTCTTTTCCTTCAGCATTTACTGTTTTCTGTTCTTTCCCGATAGTTGCTGTAGGTTTAAAAGCTATCTTCATCTCAATATTTTCGCCATTACTTATTCCGCCCTGTATACCTCCAGAATTGTTAGATATAGTTCTTAACTTCCTAATATCATCAGATTTAATGAAGGCATCATTATGTTCGCTTCCTTTTAAATAAGTTCCAGAGAAACCTGAACCTATTTCAAAGCCTTTCGTGGCAGGCAAAGACATCAAAGCCTTTGCTAAATCAGCTTCTAATTTATCAAAAACAGGCATTCCAAGACCAGAGGGAACATTTCTTACTAGACATTCAATAACACCGCCGCAAGAATCTCCTTGACGCTTTAATTCCTTAATTCTCTCGATCATTTCTGTTGATACCTTTTCATCAGGACATCTAACAATATTAGAATCTATTTTTTTGAGAGAAATCTTCTCTTTATCTATATCAGAATCAATATCATGTATACGCTTTACCCAAGATAGTATTTCAGTATTAGAGAAGGTTTTTAATAATTGTTTTGCTACAGCACCAGCTGCTACTCTCCCAATTGTTTCTCTAGCAGAGGCTCTACCACCGCCGGAACTTGCCTGAATTCCATATTTCAGATGATATGTACCATCTGCATGAGAAGGTCTAAATACCTGCTCCAAATTATTATAATCTCCTGGTCTTTGATCCTTATTTCTTACCAACATTGCTATTGGAGTTCCAAGTGTTAACCCCTCCTTTATCCCACTTAATATTTCAATTTTATCTTCTTCATTTCTGGGTGTTGTAATGTCACTTTGACCAGGTCTGCGCCTATCTAATTCATTTTGTATCAGATTTATATCTATTTTTAACTTAGGTGGACATCCATCAAGGATGACTCCTACTGCACCACCATGTGATTCTCCAAAAGTACTAACACGAAAAATTTTTCCAAAACTACTACTCATAGAAATATTAAATGTTTTATCTATATATAAACATTATATGAAACCAATTGAAAATTAAACAAAAAAAAGCCCCCAAAAGGGGGCTTGTGAGTTTAAGAACTTTAAGCTTAACCGATAGCTGGAGCTGAAAGAGCTACTGTTGTAGACTCAGCTGCTGCTAGATCAAGTGGGAAGTTGTGAGCGTTACGCTCATGCATTACTTCCATACCTAGGTTTGCTCTGTTAAGAACGTCACCCCATGTAGGAACAATCTTACCGTTTGCATCAACAACTGACTGGTTGAAGTTGAAACCGTTAAGGTTGAATGCCATTGTGCAGATACCCATTGAAGTTAACCATACACAAACAACTGGGAATACAGCTAGGAAGAAGTGAAGACTTCTGCTGTTGTTGAAACTTGCATATTGGAAGATCAAACGACCGAAGTAGCCATGAGCTGCAACGATGTTATATGTTTCTTCTTCTTGTCCGAACTTGTAACCATAGTTCTGAGATTCTGTCTCAGTAGTTTCTCTGATTAGAGATGAAGTAACAAGTGAACCATGCATAGCTGAGAATAAAGATCCTCCGAACATACCAGCAACACCAGCCATGTGGAATGGGTGCATAAGGATGTTGTGCTCTGCCTGGAAAACAAACATGAAGTTGAATGTTCCAGAGATACCTAGAGGCATTCCGTCAGAGAATGAACCTTGACCGAATGGGTATACAAGAAATACTGCGAAAGCTGCTGAAACTGGTGCAGAGTATGCAACACAGATCCAAGGACGCATACCTAAACGGTATGAAAGCTCCCACTGTCTTCCCATGTATGCTGAAATACCAATTAGGAAGTGGAAAATTACAAGCTGGTAAGGACCACCGTTGTATAACCACTCATCTACAGTAGCTGCTTCCCAAATTGGGTAGAAGTGTAGACCAATAGCGTTAGATGAAGGAACAACTGCACCTGAGATGATGTTGTTTCCATATAGGAATGAACCAGCAACTGGCTCTCTAATTCCGTCGATGTCTACTGGTGGTGCTGCGATGAATGCAACGATGAAGCAAGCCGCTGCTGTAAGAAGGCATGGAATCATTAAGACGCCGAACCAACCAACATAAATTCTGTTGTTAGTTGATGTTACCCACTCACAAAACTGTGGCCAACCTTTTAACAGCGAAGAACGCTGCTGCTGAATAGTTGTCATGAGTTCGTAAAGTATGTCTCTAAAGTGAGACGTGTAAATAAAAACGGAAAATAAATTCCGCTTCGAAGATTTTAGACCAAAATCGCTAAAAATGGGTAAATATTTTTTCTTTAAGTAAACTTATTTTTTTAAAAATAGGAGAAAAGAACTTCCATGTCTTAAGATTTTCTTTGTTATTGAGGATTCAACTTGGTAATAATCGAATGGCTTCTTAACGGAAAAAGATCCAGAGAGATAGTTTCCTTAAGAGAGGCTAAGCATAGAAGACTGCAATTAGAGGCTTTTGGAGCTGTTATTTATTGGAGTGAAAGAATTTAGGTATTTAAGGTTTAAAAATTAGAAAAAAAAATAAAATTATTAAATATTAAATAAACTTATCTATTAAATAAAAAATCCTTATTAGGTTTCAACGATTTATTGTTCCGGTTTCTTAATTTAAAAACTTTCAAACTCTTGAACCCATTGTTTTTTGGAACAAATAACTTCTTTTTTTGTGTAGCTCATGGCAATTTTTTTTTCCTTATAAGCAACTTCTCCAATAAAAACAGGCCAAATCAATTGGTCCCGTTCATATTTGTGGATTATTCCTTGGCTATCCAGAAATAATGGATCTCCTTTTTTAATCATTTTCCAATCTTGGTTCATTCTCTCAGGATGAATTATGCCATCAATATCTCCCTTTTCATCTCTTGGATAATCTATACTCCCTTGATGAACGTGAACTACTAACTCCTTTGGAAGTTCTATAAGTTTATTTTTTAATTTATCTATCTCTTCCCTTAATGAGCTAATTATTAGAGAGAATCTATTTATAATATTTTGATCATAAAAATTTTGTGCGACAGCTCCTATTTCAATAACTAAACCACATGGCCAAGCTTCTACAAGAAAGCCTGTTTGGTCTCTATCTTTTTCGTGCAAATAAATAGGCAATCCAAATTTGTTCTGCAGTAATGCAGCTAAACAAAAATCTTTGGATCTCCTCCCATACATAACAATGCTTGTTCCCATATTTGCAGTAGTAGTGTGCAAATCGATTGCAATCTGACAGGGTTTAGATCCGTCAATTCCAAATTCATCTACTAAAAAATTGGCTCTATTAGTTTCATAAAAGCTATTTTTGTGTTGATCAAAATTCTCACTTTCTTTAAAAGACCTGTTTAAATCTACATCTATATATCTGCACCCTTTATCATAGGCAGCAGGATTACCTATGATGTATTCATACTCAATACCATTATTTAAACTATTTTCCTTTCTATTAAATTGCTTAACAGCCCAAACAGGATTAATTTCATTCCCATGAGTGCCTGAAACGATAAGTATTCTTTGAACAGTCATTTTTTCTTTAAAAATAAAATTTTATGCAAAATAAATACCTTATAAAGGCCTCCAGAAAATTCTGGTTTTGGTTTTGGACCCAATTAATGAATGGCTTCGCGCCAACAGATTTACATGGTAATTATAAAAGGCCTAAAGGTATAAACATTAATAGTGAATACGATATTAATAATGAGAATGGACAAATTTATTTATTAGTAGGTCATTCTTGTCCATGGTGTCAAAGAACTTTACTCATACAAGAAATAAAAGATTTATCTAAAAAAGTTAAAGTAATTTTTTTAAAGGCAGATGTTGAGCATGGCGAATGGATTTTCAATACAAAGATTAAGGGATGTATAAGACTTTCAGACCTTTACAAAAAAGCTAATAAAAAGATTATTTTTAGAGCGACATTACCTCTTTTAATTAGCTTTGTAAAAGATGAAGTAAATATTCTTTCAAATGAAAGTTCACAGATTATGAGACTACTCAATTCAATAAAAAGTGAATCGAAAGATCAGGCATTAATTATTAAAGATGGTAATCAAAAATTTTTAGATTTAATTAATAACAGCATTAATGATGGCGTATATAAATGTGGTTTCGCCAGAAACCAGTCAGCTTACGAAAAAGCAAGTAAAAATCTTTTCGCAGCTATAAATGAAATTGAAAATTTACTTCAGAAAAATAAAGGGGACTGGATATTTGGAGAAGAGTTAACCTACGCAGATATTTACCTTTTTCCAACGCTAATAAGATGGGAATTGATATATAGCAAACTTTTCAAATGTACTGAACAAGAACTATCAAGTTTTGAAAAGATTATTGAATGGAGATTAAAGTTCTTTAAAATATCTAACGTAAATAGGACATGCTTCGACAATGAATGGAAAAAAGATTACTACAAAGCTTTATTCCCTTTAAACCCAAATCAAATAATCCCAGTTTTACCATCTCTAAGGAAAATAATGAAAGTAGAGACCTAAAAAAATAAATAAATCAATTTCAAAAAAAAATGATGTTGTAATGAACACTTATTTAGTTCATAGATAATGCAATTTCATTAGAAATTAACTATGTTATGTATGTCTACTAAAGTATGAAAAGCTTAAAATGAAATCCATTGACGAACACATCCAAAAAGATCAATCGGAAATCGAATCTGCAAAAGCAGAGGGCAATCTTCCAAAGGTCAGACATTTAACTGAAGAGCTAAAAGAACTCGAAGAGTATAAGGATCATCATCCAGATGATAAACATGACCCTAATGCTTTGGAACTATTCTGCGATGCCAACCCGGATGAACCAGAATGTCTTGTTTATGATGATTAAGTTTTCTCTTGATAGATAATGCACATTAAAAAAGGGCTCTAAAAGCCCTTTTTTTTATTTATTAATTCTATTAGTAATCTCTATTAAAATCTGATGGGCTACCTGTCAGAGAACATACCACCGACTCTTCATTTTTCATTTCCTTGACTTCTACAATCGGTCTTCCCATTTTCTTAAGAACCTCAATATCTTGAATGGTTTGACATCTAGCTATTATTTTTCCTTGTTTATCAAAACAACTGTAGAAATTCATATTATTTTTAAAGGATTATCTTATTTATGGCTAATTTTCATTATTAAATCAAGTGTATTTATTTACAAAAAAATTTTTAATTTAAGTTAGATCCTTTTCCACACTTCAGAAAGCAGTGAGGATAAACCTTTTTTTAAAGATGAAGAAATAGCTAAAACTTTCTTTTTTGATAAATCTTCTAACTTTTTTGTAATTATTTTCAAATAATCATCATCTACCAGCTCCATTTTATTTAACACTATTATCCTCTCTTTATCTAAAAGACCTTTCCCATATTTTTTTAATTCCTGCTCAATAATCTCAAAATCATGTAGAGGATTTTCTGCAATTGCATCAATTAAGTGAACAAGAATCTTCGTTCTTTGGATGTGCCTTAAAAAATCATGACCTAAACCTACTCCATCGGCTGCTCCTGATATTAATCCAGGAATATCCGCAAAAAGGCAACCATTCCCATCAATTTTTCTTACTACACCTAAGTTAGGTATTAGAGTCGTGAAAGGATAATTTGCAATTTTTGGACGGGCAGATGATACAACGGAAATCAAAGTACTTTTCCCAGCATTTGGAAGGCCTATTATCCCAACCTCTGCAAGAAGTTTTAGTTCTAATTGAACCTCCCATATCTCGCCATCTTTTCCTTCAGTGAATGATTCTGGGGCTCTATTTTGATTACTTAAATAGTAAGCATTGCCATGTCCACCTCTTCCTCCAATGGCAATAGTTAAACTTTCTTTATCTTTAGTTAAGTCTCCTAAAATAATGCCTGTTTTAATATCCCTTATTTCTGTACCACAGGGAACTTTAAGGATTCTATCCTCACCTGAAGCACCTGATCTTTTATTAGGACCTCCTTTGCATCCATCTTCAGCAATTATTTCACGTTTGAATTTGAAATCTAATAATGTTTGAAGATTATTATCAGCCATCAAAATAACTGAACCCCCTTTGCCACCATTCCCCCCCGAAGGTCCTCCAGCAGGAACGAACTTTTCTCTTCTAAATGAAACTATTCCATTTCCACCTTTTCCAGCTTTAAGAATAATGTTTGCTTGATCAATAAATTGCACTTAATAAACTTATTAAATTGTTTTCTAGGTATTTTAAATTTTATTTTATCCACGCAATACTGCAACCAGGTCCACCCTCGTTGTTGGCTGCATCTTCAATCTTATCAACATAATTTAAACCTAATAACCAATTTCTTAGTCCCTTTTTTAATTTCCCTGTGCCAATTCCATGAACAATCCATAACGGTCCATGAAATTTTCTAATTTTCTCCTCAATAATTATTTCGGCTTCATGAACTCTTAGTCCTCTTACGTCAATAGTATTTTTATTCGTTCTAATTTTAGAAAAAGAATAATCTTCTCTTATAGACTTGATCTCAATTTTTGACATTTTGAAATTAGGCTTTTCTCCATTAATACCTTCAAAGTCATTTACAGATAATGTGCTTCTGAATGAACCACATTTAACTTCGTAAAAACCACCTTTTTTATCTAAATCTACAATTTGTCCCGTACTATTTAGACTTTTAATTTTTACAAAATCGCCTACCTGAGGATCCCATGATATTGACTTTTCAAATTTTTTTTGGGTTAAATGTTCCGTCTCAATTTCCTTTAATCTTTTTCCAATAATTCTCGTATCTTCTCCATTAACATTTTTATCTCTTAATTTTTTAATCAAATCTATTACCTCTTTTTTAGCGGATACAATCTGTTTTGATAATTTAGACCTTTCAATTTCCTGGATTTTTTCAGCATTTATTTTTTGATATTCATAATTTCTCTTCAGTTCATCATGTAATATTTCAGTCCTTGCAATGAGTTCTGCAGCGGCTTCTGCAGAATTTTGTTGTTTAATCCTCTCTTCCTCAAGTCCTTTGATAATACTGTTAATATTATCAACTTCTTTTGGCTTTAGATAATTTGCAGCTTCATTGAGTATGCCTTCATCGAGACCAATTCTCTTTGAAATTGACAAGGCATTACTTCTCCCAGGAATACCCCAATTGAGTATATATTTTGGCTTCAAAGAATCCTCATCAAAGGCAACTGATACGTTTTCAAATCTTGAGTCGTTATATTTTAGAGCCTTAATATCTCCATAATGTGTAGTTGCTAAAGTGATATCAGATTTATTTGCAAATTCTTTTAGTAAAGCCATCGCAAGAGCAGTTCCTTCAAGAGGATCTGTACCTGATCCAATCTCATCTAACAAAACAACTGATAATCCTTTCTTATTATCAAGTGAATCTAATATCTCTTTTATGCGGGATATATGCCCACTGAAGGTAGATAAATTTTCTTCTAATGATTGATTATCTCCTATATCCACATATATATTTGGACAAAAAGGGATAATTGGATTATGAGTTGACGGTATCAATAATCCTGCTCTAGCCATAAGTAAAGACAAACCTAATCCTTTTAAAGCTGCCGTTTTGCCTCCAGTATTTGGCCCTGTAATAGCTACAACTTTAATATTTCTATTTATATGAAAATCGATAGCCACTGGGGGAGGAGCTCCTTTTTTCTTATGTTCCCAAATCAATAACGGATGAGAAAAACCAATTAAAGAAATAATAGGATTTTTCTCAAACGTAGGAGTTCTACCTCCAATCCATTTCGAATATCTTGAACGAGTTAGGGCATTTTCTAATCTCAATAAAATGGATGCCATTTCAATAAGATTTTCTGAATTATCACTTACAACTTGGGACCATTTCTTAAGTAATTTTAATTCTTCTGCGGTGATTCTAGCCTCCAAAGAAGCAATCTTATTGCCTTTAGTTACTACACTATCAGGCTCAAAATATACTGTATTTCCTGAAGATGAAGAGTCATGAATTATGCCTTTAAATTTATCTACATAATTAACTTTCACTGCTAAAACAGGTCTACCATATCGATCTCCAATAGTAGTATCTTGCAAATAAGCTAAATTCTTTTGAATAAATTTCTCAACTAATATTTTTCTTTCAAGTTTCTTAGATGATAATTCTTTTCTAAGAATAGATAGTTCATTACTAGCATTGTCTGAAATCCTTCCATTCGATTCAATACCTTTTTTAAAAATCGTTTCGATATTCTGATGGTCAATTAAATTTTTTGTGAATGATGAAATATAAGGTCTTTGTTCAAAATCTAATAAGATTTTTTTTAAATTTCTTGCTGCAGCAATTGTTTTCGCTATTTCTAACAATTCAGAAGATGAAATTACACCTCCCTTCGAACAAATTTCAATATTTCTACTAATATCAAAAACACCAGAAAAACTAATTGATTTATCTAAATTTTTTTCTAGCTCATTAATTTCAACAGTTTCATTCAAAAGTCTTTTAGATTCCTCGTATTTTGAAGGTATAACAAAACTTACAATTGATCGTTTACCCATTTCCGTTGAGGCGAATGAAGATAAATGCGTTTTTAATGAATCCCATTCTAAAAGGTTTATAGATTCTTCTTCTAAGGTTTTATCTGAAAATGATTTTTTAGAATAACTTTTCTCTTGCATACAAAAAAAGAATCAAAGATTCGATTGAATTCCTTCAGGAGGAACATAAAGCATCTCAAGCCAGTTTCCTTCAGTATCCTTCATATAAAAGGATGCTGTTCCATCTCTATGCTCATGTAAAGGACCAACTTTTACGCCAGAATTTTTTAAATCATTTTGAATATTTTCCACTTCTTTTTTATTTTCAAAATGAAAAGCAAAGTGAGGTCCCGCAGCTTTATAGCCAGGGCCTAACAAAGCAAGTCCATCTTTCCCTTTACCTGCCTCTAAATAAGACCAATCTTTATCATCCCAAACCAAATTCATACCCAGCTTAATATAAAAAGATTTCGCCCTTTCGAGATTCTCTACTCTAAGTGCAATGTGACCAATCCTATTTACTCCTTGTGAAAACTTCAAAACAAAGCAATTAATTTATTACTTATCTAAGAATAAACCAAATTTTTGTTAATAATGAGTTTTTAAGTATCCTGCAACCATTGAGATGCATCACAAGCATGATAGGTGAGTATTAATTTTGCTCCTGCTCTTTTAAAACTAAGCAATGTCTCCAAAACAATATCTTTTTCATTAATCCAGTTCTTCATAGCCGCAGACTTTACCATGGAATACTCCCCACTAACGTTGTATGCAGCTATGGGCTTATTTGAAAATGTGCTTAGTCTATAAACAATATCCAAATATGAAATTCCTGGTTTTACCATCAAAATATCAGCTCCTTCATACTGATCCAATGCAGATTCAATTAAAGCCTCTTTTGAATTAGCAGGGTCCATTTGATATGTAGATTTATTGTCTGGAATTATTTTCTTACTATTTTCTCTAGGAGCCGAATCTAAAGCAGTTCTAAATGGACCATAATAAGCAGATGAATATTTTGCTGTGTAACTAATAATACCTACATCACTAAATCCTTGACTATCAAGAGCAGTTCTGATTGCTCCAACTCTCCCATCCATCATGTCACTAGGGCCAATAAAATCTGCTCCAGCTCTAGCTTGAGTTAAAGCTTGTTTTTTTAAAATTTCAATCGTTTCATCATTCAATATTTTTCCAGTTTCATCAACTAAGCCATCATGTCCATCACACGAGTAAGGGTCCAAGGCAACATCTGTCATTATTGCCATTTCTGGAATCTCTTTTTTTAATATTCGAATAGCTCTAGGAATTAAACCCTGTTCATTAAAACACTCTGCTCCATCTTCAGTCTTTAGGCTATCGTTTATTTTTGGGAAAAGAACAATACACCTAATTCCCAACTCCCATGCCCTAATGACCTCCTTGATTAAGCCATTCATATCCCATCTAAAAGTTCCTGGCATTGCCAAAATTTCCTCTTTAAAATCTTTTTCATGAATAAATAATGGATATATAAAGTCCGAAGCTTTTAGATGGTTTTCTCTTACCATTTCTCTAATTGCCTCAGACCTTCTTAATCTTCTTGGACGAATAATCGAATTCATTTGAATATTATTTAAGTTAAAAAATATTTATTTAATACATTAATCGCTCACCTCACACTTAAATCAATCAGAGACTCCTTTTGTTCAGGAAAATTAACTAAAATTTATCTAAAGAAAGAGAAAAAAGTTACAAAAATATTTTGCACAAACTTCATTTTTCACAAATTTACATCATTAAGAGATAATATCTTCTAATTAAGTATTTATTTTAAGGAGAACATCTTTGAAAATAATTAATGGATTTCATCTAAAAAATGTAAGAGGCGATATTCTTGGAGGCATCACTGCTGCAGTGGTGGCTTTACCTCTAGCTCTTGCTTTTGGTAATGCTGCGTTAGGACCTGGCGGAGCAATTTATGGACTGTATGGAGCAGTAGTAGTTGGTTTTTTAGCAGCATTATTCGGCGGAACACCTGCTCAAGTTAGTGGGCCTACCGGTCCCATGAGTGTGACTGTTGCAGGTGTAGTAGCAGGCCTAGCAGCAGTAGGGGTTCCAAGAGATCTTTCTGCAGGACAAATTTTACCTTTAGTTATGGCAGCTGTAGTCATCGGCGGCTTACTGCAAATATTATTCGGAATTTTAAAATTAGGTAAATACATTACTTTAGTTCCATATTCTGTTGTTTCAGGATTTATGTCTGGTATTGGAGTAATAATCATTGCGCTTCAAATTGGACCATTACTTGGAATTAGCACTCGGGGTGGTGTAGTCGAATCTTTAACTACTGTATTTTCAAATTTCCAGCCCAATGGTGCTGCTATTGGAGTTGCAATAATGACACTAGGTATAGTATTTCTTACTCCTAGAAAAATAAGTCAGTGGGTTCCTTCTCCTCTCTTGGCCCTATTAATAGTTACTCCAATATCAATATTAATTTTTGGAGATGGAGCTATTGATAGAATTGGAGAAATCCCAAGGGGAGTTCCATCTTTAAATTTCCCAAGTTTTAATCAATATTTCCCAATTATTTTCAAAGCAGGATTAGTCCTAGCAGTACTTGGGGCAATTGACTCCTTACTGACATCTTTAGTAGCAGACAATATCTCTCAAACAAAACATAATTCTGATAGAGAACTTATTGGTCAAGGGATAGGAAATGCTGTTGCAGGTCTGTTTTCAGGTTTACCTGGAGCAGGAGCAACCATGAGAACAGTTATTAATGTTAAATCTGGAGGATCAACTCCAATTTCTGGCATGGTTCACTCGGTAGTGTTGTTGATAGTTTTAGTTGGTGCAGGACCATTAGCTGAGCAAATACCAACTGCATTGCTAGCAGGAATTCTTATAAAAGTAGGCCTAGATATTATTGATTGGGGATTCTTGAGGAGGGCTCACAAGTTATCTTTAAAAACATCAGTAGTAATGTATGGCGTACTTTTAATGACTGTTTTTTGGGATTTAATTTGGGCAGTTTTAGTCGGTGTATTCATAGCAAATATGCTCACTATTGATTCAATAACAGAAACTCAACTAGAAGGTATGGATGAGGATAATCCTTTATCAGATGATGATCAAGGGAAAAATGCTTTGCCTGCTGATGAAAAAGCACTTCTAGATAGATGTTCAGGCGAGGTAATGCTATTTAGACTTAAAGGACCACTCAGTTTTGGAGCAGCTAAAGGCATATCTGAGAGAATGATGCTTGTAAGAAACTACAAAGTTTTGATATTAGATATCACTGATGTACCACGACTTGGAGTTACTGCGACCCTGGCAATAGAGGATATGATGCAAGAAGCAAAAAATAATTCCAGAAAAGCATTTGTTGCTGGTGCTAATGAAAAAGTAAAAGATAGATTAGCTAAGTTTGGAGTTGAAGGCATTATTGAAACAAGAAAAGAAGCTTTAGAAACTGCTCTAAATGAAATATCTCAGTAATTTATGGAAATAAATCCAATTCTGCAGAATGTATTAGCACCGCCAGTTCTTTTCTTTTTGATTGGAGCAATATCAGTACTCTTTAAATCTGATTTAGAAATACCAGCTCCATTACCTAAACTCTTCTCCTTATATCTGCTATTAGCTATTGGGTTTAAAGGAGGTATAGAGATACAGAAAAGTGGTTTTACAGATCAAGTATTGCCTACTTTAAGTGCTGCAATACTAATGTCACTTGTAATCCCACTGATTGGATTTCTAATTTTAAGATTTAAGTTTGATGTCTTTAATTCAGCCGCAATAGCAGCAGCATACGGTTCAATTAGTGCTGTTACATTTATTTCCGCAGAAAGTTTTTTGGAAAGTCAAAAAATAGCCTTTGATGGGTTTATGGTTGGAGCCTTAGCTTTAATGGAATCTCCTGCAATAATTGTTGGATTATTACTTGTGAAATTTGCAGCTCCCAAAAATAGACCAAAATCAAGAAAAATGCATCTTAGCGCAATATTACACGAATCACTTTTGAATGGATCAGTCTATTTATTGCTCTCAAGCTTAATTGTAGGATTTCTCACTGCTTCCAGTAATCCCTCAGGTATCGCAAAAATGGAGCCTTTTACTGGTCAATTATTCTATGGAGCAGAATGCTTCTTCTTGTTAGATATGGGAATAGTCGCCGCTCAAAGATTGCCGAGACTGAAGAATGCGGGGTCGTTTTTGATTGGCTTTGCCATTTTTATGCCTTTGTTTAACGCATTTATTGGTGTTTTCGTTGCAAGATTTTTATCTTTAGGACCTGGCAACGCACTTTTATTTGTGGTTTTATGTGCAAGCGCCTCTTATTTAGCAGTTCCTGCAGCGATGAGGATGACAGTTCCAGAAGCTAAATCTAGTTATTATATTTCAACTACACTAGGTCTAACTTTCCCATTCAATATAGTTCTTGGTATTCCCATATATATGAGTTTAGTAAATACCATTATCCCATTGTCCCCTCTATAAAAATGAAAAGATTAGACTTGATATTTAGTGAAAGAGAACTTGATGCAATCATTAAAACATTAGAAAAAGCTAATGTTCCTGGATATACAGTTATGAAACACGCCACAGGCAGAGGGCCAGAAAGAGTTGTTACTGAAGATATGGAATTTACAGGATTAGGAGCAAATGCTCATGTGATTGTTTTTTGTGAGCAAGAATTAATAGATAAAATGAGAGATAACATCAGGGACGATTTAAGCTACTACGGAGGAGTTGCTTATATTTCTGAAGCAACACCTCTTTAAATTAAAAAAAATATTGATTTTTAAGAATGAATCCAATCTACTCTTATATTCTTTCGACTATTTAAATATCTATCAATTGACATTGCGGCAATACATCCATCAGAAGCTGCAACAACGGCTTGCTTAAACGGTGTATTTCTTATATCTCCAATAGCCCAGACTCCATCGGAGTTTGTAGACATAAAGTCATCCACAATAACTCCGCCGTCATCTTTTAAAGCAATTTGATCCCCTAAAAAATCAGTAATTGGCTTTGAACCACTCATATAGACAAAGACTCCATCTAAATTTAAATTAATAGGATTTTCTTCTTGCTTATTTTTTACAACAACTCCATTAACGCCCATATCATCACCCAATATTTCCAACAATCTTGTTCTACTCCAATGTTTTATATTTGCATTATCCATCAATTCCATAGCTTCTTCATTATCTGTTTTAGGATCACTTGATGTAATCCAATGCACAGTTGATGCGAATTTAGTTAGAACAGTTGCCTCTTCAATTGCCTCCTTGTTCACTCCAACAACAGCAACTTCCCTATTTTTATAAAAAGCCCCATCACATGTAGCACAATAACTTACTCCTTTGCCAAGAAAATCCGCTTCGCCCTTAAATGATGCAGGCCTACCCATAGCTCCACTTGCAAGTACAAGTGCTTTAGCTTTGAATGTGCCTTCGGGCGTATAAACCATTTTCCATTCTCCACTAGCATCTATTCCAAACACTTGTGCTCTTCTATAATCTGTGCCGTATTGCACAGCCTGTTCTCTCATTAGAGTAAGTAATTTCTCTCCACTTATATCAACCGGAACACCTGGATAATTAGCTATTTGATGAGTTATTGCTAAGGCGCCAACAGATGGATTTTTATCTAAAATTACTGTCTTTAAGTTTGAACGAGATGTATAAAGTGCGCAAGTACATCCGGCCGGGCCTCCTCCGATAATAACTACATCTGACTCAATGATTTCCAATTTTAAAAAACTCCTTTTTAGTAGTTAATTACATGGGTTCTTGGTTAGAGGATATTTTTAAAGTAAATACCTCAACCTTTATATAGATATAAGTTAAAAGAAAAAAGAGAAAAAAGCTTAATATAGAAACAAACTTACATAGGAAAAACATAAAAAATTAATTATCAAAATGATCAGTTACGTGAAATGTTCTGTATTGATCTATTATTAGGTCATATCGAAAAATCAATTACCGTTGAAACATTATATTTTTCATGACCAACTCTGATTATCTTTTAAAAGCTGCTATTAAGAAAGTAACCGAAAAATTAAACGAAATATTGGTTGAAAAAATTGAAGAAGCAACAAATATTGCTCAGGATGCTCCAGAAATTCTCAAAAAAGAATTTGATAATTTAAAAGAATCCATAATCGAAGAAGCATCAAGAATGGAAAAAGGCGAAAATATTCAAGAAAATGAGTCCACAAATACTTATCAAGATTCCAAAATAAAAAAAGCTTTAAACGAAATTGAAGGGATCAATAAGCAAATTGATATCTTTAACAAAAATATAAATAATCAAATTAAATGAATTATCACATCGTTCATTATCATTTAAAAAAATTGAAGAGGGCATTTCTTATTTGGATAACTCTGATTTCGCTTTTAATAAATTTATGGATAGATAATATTAGATTTACAATTTTCCAAAATAAGAACAATGAAAAAAGTAGAGTCCAAATTAAAAGAGCTAGGTGGTTTACTAATCAATTAATAAAGCTTGGTTCAGCATTTATTAAAATTGGACAATTATTATCAGCGAGACCTGATTTAATTCCTAATACCTGGATACAGGAATTGTCTAAATTGCAGGATCAAGTTCCTAATTTTTCATTTACGCAAGTTGAAGAGACTATAAAAAATGAACTAGGGTCTAAGTTTAATGAAATAGATCAAATAATATGTGATCCGGTTGGATCAGCATCACTAGCTCAGGTTCATAGGGCGACTTTAAAAGATGGTAAGAAAGTAGTTTTTAAAGTTCAAAGACCCAATTTAAAAGAATTGTTTATTATCGATTTGGGCATAATGCAGCAAATAGCAGGATTATTGCAGAAAAATAAGAATTGGAGTCGAGGTAGAAACTGGGTTGAGATTGCTAAAGAGTGTAGGAAAGTTCTGATGAAAGAACTTGATTTTAATTGCGAAGCGCAATATGCAGCAAGATTTAGGCAGCAATTTCTCGATGATGAAAATGTTGAAGTTCCTAAAGTAATTTGGGATATGAGCAGTGAAAAAGTGCTTTGTTTAAGTTATGTAGAGGGGACAAAAATAAGCGATTTAGAAAAATTAAAATCACAAGAAATTGATTTATCTAAAATTGCAGAGATAGGTGCAATCAGCTACTTAAAACAATTAGTAAATTACGGCTTTTTTCATGCAGATCCTCATCCAGGAAATCTAGCGGTTTCAAGTGAAGGTAAATTGATTTTTTATGATTTTGGAATGATGGGGAACATCTCAAATAATCTTCAAACAAGATTAGGGGGGATGGTTAAGGCTGCTGCTCTTAGAGACGCCTCATCACTTGTTAGTCAATTACAACAAGCCGGGCTAATTTCAAAAGATATTGATGTAGGACCAGTCAGAAGATTAGTCAGATTGATGCTTAAAGAAGCCTTAACTCCGCCATTTAGTCCTAATATTATTGAAAAATTATCTGGAGATTTATACGAACTAGTTTATGAAACGCCATTTCAACTGCCAGTAGATTTAATCTTTGTGATGAGAGCTTTATCAACTTTTGAAGGAGTTGGTAGAATGCTTGATCCAGGGTTTAACCTTGTATCAGTTACCAAGCCTTATTTAATAGAACTTATGACTTCAAATAATCAAAGTCCCAACGATTTAATTAACCAATTTGGAAGGCAAGTTGGTGAACTAGGATCGAAAGCTGTTGGAATTCCCAAAAGAATAGATGAAAGTTTAGAAAGATTAGAACAGGGCGATTTACAATTGCAAATAAGAATGGGAGAGTCTGATAGGCAATTCAAAAAAATGTTTACGGCTCAAAAAACTTTAGGTCATTCAATTCTCATAGGAAGCTTATCAATTGCATCTGCTTTACTTGTAACCAATAAACAAAATAATTTTGCATTGTTGCCACTTTTTTTTGCACTACCAATAAGTATTGATTGGATAAAGTGCCAATTAAGTATGAGAAAAGGCTCACGTTTAGAAAAACTTAAGCGCTAAAAAAAACTATATATTTTTGGGACCTAAACCTAAAGCTCCAGCGAATCTGGCTTGATTTCCTAATTCCTCCTCAATTTTTAAAAGCCTATTATATTTTGCAATTCTTTCACTTCTGCTCAAAGAGCCAGTCTTGATCTGACCCGATCTTGTGGCGACAGATAAATCTGCAATTGTTGTATCTTCAGTCTCACCACTTCTATGACTTATAACACTTGTGAAACCAGACATTTTAGCTAACTCAATAGCTTCCAATGTTTCAGTTAATGTTCCAATTTGATTTACCTTTATTAGGATTGAATTGGCAGATTTTTCTATAATCCCTTTCCGTAATCTTTCTGTATTAGTAACGAATAAATCATCACCTACAAGCTGAACTTTATTCCCTAATTCTTTGTTTAATTCTGACCAACCCTCCCAATCATCCTCAGCTAAACCGTCCTCTATTGAAACTATGGGATAATTAGAAACTAATCTTGAAAGATATGAAATCATTTCAGAACTATTTAAACTTTTACCTTCATATTTATAAATACCATCACTATAAAATTCAGTACTAGCAGCATCTAAAGCTAAAGACACCTGCTCACCAGGCTTAAATCCAGCTTTTTGAATTGCTTCTAATAATAAGTCTCCTGCTTCTTCGCTTGATGACAAATTCGGGGCAAATCCACCCTCATCCCCTACAGCAGTAGATAGACCTTTTTGATCAAGTAATGATTTTAATGAGTGAAAAATTTCAGTCCCCATTCTTAATGATTCACTGAAATTATTTACTCCATGTGGAACAAGCATAAATTCCTGAAAATCAAGACTATTTGGTGCATGAGCACCACCATTTATTACATTCATCAATGGGACTGGAAGGAGATTGGATAATGGATCTCCAAGATATCTATATAGGGGAATGTCTAAAGCATTTGCTGATGCTCTAGCAGTTGCAAGACTTACTGCAAGGATTGAATTTGCTCCAAGGTTAGACTTATTAGAAGTTCCATCAATTTCAATCATTAATTTATCTACTGCAGTTTGATCTAAAGATGACAAACCACATAAAGCCGGCGATATTGTTTCATGAATTTTATTAACAGCATTCAAAACGCCTTTTCCCATATATTTCGAACCACCATCTCGTAATTCATGTGCTTCATGAGCACCAGTGCTAGCTCCGCTGGGAACAATTGCTCTACCACTTGCACCACATTCCAAAAATACTTCTGCCTCTACAGTTGGATTACCTCTTGAATCAAGGACTTGCCTTGCTTCAACAGTATCAATAAGAAAATCAATAGTTTCTTTCACAATTTAATTATTACTATTTAAATCCTATTAATAGCTGAACTATTTGGCTAATATCTGAAATATATTTGTTAACCAACTATAATTTTTAATTTTATTGGAGCTTAGATATTATTTAACGTTTTTTTATTCTAAAGTCCCCGCAAATCCTCTTATCTAAAAAATTTTCAAATTCATCTTACAATTTGAAAATTATTGGATGATTATTAATGCAGATCCTATTTAGAATATTAATTAATAATCAACTATAGTTTTTATAGTTTATGAGAGAAACACTTACATCCAGTCCTGAACTATTTAGCGATATTAGTTGGAATCTTCTTTTATTAGGAGAAGAAACCGCAAAAAAATGGGATCATAGCGAATTTAATATTGAACACATAATTCATACATTGTTCTCATCAAGTGAATTCTTTGCCTTCATTGAAAAATTATCAATCGACCAAGATACAGTTTTAGACATAACAGAAGATTTTTTAGAAGAGACACCAACAAATGAGTCAGATATTTTTACTATCGGAGAAGATTTAGAAATTTTATTAGATAACGCGAACCAGATTAAAACTCAATGGGGATCTAGATTAATAGAAATCCCTCATTTACTAATTGCTCTTGGAAGAGATTTAAGAATTGGAAATTATGTTTTTGAAGAAGGCAACCTTTCTATGGAAAAATTAGAGGAAGAATTAAAGTTTTTCCCAAATATAAATCAATCAAAAGATTCTTTTAATTATCAGAACGTACTTGAAATAAATAATCAATCAAATTTAAAATCAAATAAGGAGACTTTAGTTAAAGAAGAAAAATTTAAAGAAGCTATTGTTCCATTACCCAAAAGTAAACTTCAAATTGAAACCCAAAAACAAGTTGAGGAAGATGAAAATGCTCTTTCAATTTATGGAAAAGATTTAACAGAATCAGCTAAAAGAGGCGTACTGGATCCTGTTTTAGGGAGAGAAAATGAGATCAATAATTTAATGAGGGTACTCTGCAGAAGAAACAAAAATAATCCTATACTTATCGGCAATCCTGGAGTTGGTAAAACCTCAATTGCAAAATTACTTGCGCAATTAATTGTAGACAAAAAAGTTCCTGATTCTTTAAAAGACTTTAAAATTATTTCGCTTGACTTAGGTGCGTTAGTTTCTGGGACAAAATTTAGAGGCCAACTAGAAGAAAGGCTAAGCTTAATAGTGCAGGAACTAAAAAATCCAAGCCAAGGAATGATTCTCTTTATTGATGAAATTCATTCAATCTTAAGTTCTGACAGATCATCTACCGATATTAGCAATATCTTAAAACCTTTACTGGCTGAAGGAGAACTTAGATGTATAGGTACTACAACACCTGAGAAATTTCGTGAAACTATTGAAAAAGATCAGGCATTAAATAATTGCTTTCAAAAGATAGCTGTTAATGAACCTTCAGTAGAATTAAGCGCAAAAATACTACAAGGTATCAAAAAGAAATATGAATCACATCATGGCATAAAAATTTCTGAAGAAGCTGTAAACTATTCTGCAAAATTAGCCGACAGATACATCAGCGATAAATGTCTTCCTGATAAAGCAATAGATTTAATTGATGAAGCAGCTGCAGAGTTAAAAATCGAGTCTAATAAAAAGCCTCTAATAATTCTCCAACAAGAAAACAAACTTCATACTATTAATGAAAAACTGAAAAATTTACAAGGAGAAAATATTGAAGCTCAAGAAAAACTGTTGAATATGAGGCAACAATCAGAAGCTAAATTAAACGTTCTTTTGGACAATTGGAACAATTTGCGGGAAGAAATGGAGCAATTATCTATTTTAATGAAAGAAGAAGATAAGCTAACCAAACAAATAAAAGATAAATCAAATCGCGAAAATGAAAATGATTTGGATTATTTAGAAAAGATTGAAGAAGAGTTAATTGAAATAGAGAATGAAATACAAAAAGTTGAAGAGAACTTTAATAAAATAAAGAAAAATAGAAATTTCCCTTTCAAATATCAAGTTGAACCTGATGATATTGCTGATGTTGTCTCAAAAATTACTGGTATTCCAATTTCTAAAGTAGTTTCAAATGAACGTAAGAAATTAGTCAATCTAGAAACAGAACTAAGTGAAAAAGTTATTGGACAAGAAAAAGCTATAGAAGCTGTTTCTGCTGCAATTAGAAGAGCCCGCGTTGGCATGAAAAGTCCTAAAAGACCCATCGGATCTTTTTTATTTATGGGTCCTACAGGTGTTGGCAAAACAGAATTAGCAAAATCTCTTGCAACAGCTTTATTTGATGAAGAAGACGCACTTTTAAGATTAGACATGAGTGAATATATGGAGAAAACCGCTGTAGCAAGACTTTTGGGAGCTCCTCCAGGTTATGTTGGTTATGAAGAAGGGGGTCAGTTAACTGAAGCTGTAAGACGTAAACCCTATTCAGTAATACTTCTTGATGAGATAGAAAAAGCACATTCAGAAGTATTTAATATTCTTTTACAAGTCTTAGATGAAGGAAGATTAACAGACTCTCAAGGAAGGACCGTAGACTTCAAAAATACCGTAATCATCATGACAAGCAACCTAGCTGGTAAATCTATACTGGAGTATTCACAAAAGATTTCTAAAAGTGAAGGAAAGTTAGAAAAAGACAAACAAACCTTAGATGATTCCATTAGTTATACATTGTCTTCAATTTTTAGACCTGAATTTTTAAATAGAATTGACGAAGTAGTAAAGTTTAATCCATTATCTATTGATGAACTTCAAAAAATTATAATTTTACAAACAGAAGATTTAAAAAACCTGCTACTTGAACAGAAAATAAATATCGCTATAGACAAAAAAGTTATTAATAAAATTGCAAACGATTCTTACGAACCTGAATATGGTGCTAGGCCACTTAGCAGGGAACTTAGAAGACAAATAGAAAATCCCTTGGCTGCAAAACTTTTAGAGGATAACTTCAAAAACAAAAAAAATATAACAATTAAACTTAATCCTACTAAAAAAGATGAGATCGTTTTCAAACCTAGCTGAGGAGTAAATCAATAAGCTAAAATAAAAACTAAAGCATAAAGCTTAATTTCAAAAAAATTTTGTGACAATTCCTACTACTAATAAAGAACCTCTTAAAAAGGATTCTCCTGAAGTTGAAGAACCTAAAAAAAAGAATAATTTTTTTGGATCTACCTACGATGAGCTTAAACTTGTCGTGTGGCCTAACAAACAACAACTTTTTAGCGAATCAGTAGCAGTTATAATTATGGTAACGTTTTCTGCTGCAGCCATTGCTTCTGTTAGCAGATTCTATGGATGGGCAGCCTCGCAAATTTTTGGTTGAATTATCTCCCGAATATCCACTAAAAAAGATCTTAATTAAGCTTCCAGAAAAATGAGTAATGAATTAACTACAAGCCTTGCTTCTTCAAAAGCAAATACAAGCATCGCAAGATGGTATGCAGTTCAAGTAGCATCAAGCTGTGAAAAAAAAGTTAAAGCGACTCTAGAGCAGAGATCAGTAACTTTAGGCGTTAATAATAGAATCATTGAAATTGAAATTCCCCAAACTCCAGGAATTAAATTAAAAAAAGATGGAAGCAGACAAACTACTGAAGAAAAAGTTTTCCCAGGTTATGTCCTCGTAAGAATGATTTTGGATGAAGATACAATGATGGCTGTTAAAAGTACTCCAAATGTAATTAACTTTGTCGGTGCTGAAGACGGTAGAGGTAGCGGAAGATCGAGAGGTCATATCAAACCTCGACCATTATCAAGACAAGAAGTTAATAGAATCTTTAAGCGCGCATCAGAGAAAAAAGCTGTAATCAAGTTAGATATCGAAGAAAAAGATAGAATCATTGTAACTAGTGGTCCATTCAAGGATTTCCAGGGAGAAGTTATAGAAGTTTCTGGAGAAAGAAATAAATTAAAAGCATTACTTTCAATATTTGGGCGCGAGACTCCTGTAGAATTAGAATTCTCCCAAATCAATAAACAAAATTAATTTCTAATTGTTCTTGTTTATCGAGTAAAATTATGATTTTCTACTCCAGCTTAAATTCTCTAATCTAATGGCAAAAAAAATTGTTGCAGTTATCAAGCTTGCTCTACAAGCAGGCAAAGCAAATCCTGCTCCTCCCGTAGGCCCAGCTTTAGGACAACATGGTGTCAATATCATGGCATTTTGCAAAGAATACAATGCAAGGACACAAGATAAAGCAGGTTTTGTAATTCCAGTCGAGATTTCTGTTTTTGAAGATAGAAGCTTTACTTTTATCACAAAAACACCTCCTGCTTCCGTCCTAATAACAAAAGCAGCTGGTATAGAGAAAGGATCGGGTGAATCTGCAAAAGGCTCTGTCGGGAATATAAGTAAAGCTCAATTAGAAGAAATAGCCAAAACTAAGCTTCCTGATCTAAACTGTTCAAGTGTTGAATCAGCAATGAAAGTAATTGAGGGTACTGCTCGTAATATGGGTGTCTCTATCACTGATTGAGTTCAATACAAAAATTCTCACTATTTAGGGGAGGTTAGTTAATAACCGTTTGCACCCAATATTATTATGAAAAAACTATCCAAAAGAATGACGGCTCTATCAACTAAGATAGAAGATCGCATTTATCCACCACTTGAAGCTCTTAGTATTATCAAAGAAAATGCTAATGCAAAATTTGATGAAACTATTGAAGCACATATACGTTTAGGTATTGATCCAAAATATACTGATCAACAATTAAGGACCACTGTTGCATTACCACATGGTACTGGCCAAAGCATCAAAATTGCAGTAATTACAAGCGGTGAGAATGTATCGAAAGCTAAGGCTGCTGGTGCAGATTTATTTGGCGAAGAAGATCTTGTGGAAAGCATCAACAAAGGAAATATGGATTTTGATCTACTTATTGCAACTCCAGATATGATGCCAAAGGTTGCAAAATTAGGAAGAGTTTTAGGACCTAGGGGTTTAATGCCTAATCCTAAAGCTGGGACAGTAACTAATGACATTGCTAATGCAATAAAAGAATTCAAAGCTGGTAAGCTCGAATTTAGAGCAGATAAGGCTGGAATTGTTCATGTCCGCTTTGGAAAAGCAAGTTTCACAAAAGAGGCTCTTTTTGACAACTTAAAAACCTTACAAGAATCAATTGATAAAAATAAACCAAGTGGAGCTAAGGGAAAGTATTGGAAAACTTTTTATGTAACTTCAACAATGGGGCCTTCGGTTCAAGTAGACATAAATGCTGTACAAGATTACCAACCTGAAGGTTAACGCTTTGTAGTATAATTAAAATGCAATAATACGGCCAAAGAAAGTAGGTTTATTTAGTTTTTCTAAATTTTAAAATCCTACCGAGGACTCGTCTTAATTATTTCTTTTTGGATCTAATAAAAGCGGCCTCTTTTAAAGAACTTTGCCGCATTTCCTGCTCTCCCTAAATTACGATCCAAAAACATCAATGGGCCGAACACTAGAGAATAAGCAACAAATCGTTACTGAGATTAAATCTCTATTAAACGACTCGGAAATGGCTGTAGTTCTTGACTATAAAGGTTTAACTATCAAAGAGATGTCAGATTTGCGATCTAGATTGCAAACAACTAACGGCATTTGCAAAGTTACTAAAAATTCATTAATGCGCAAAGCTATTGATGGAGATAGTAATTGGAACGATCTTGAATCTTTACTGACTGGAACAAATGCTTTTGTCTTAATCAAAGAAGATGTTGGTGGTGCTGTAAAAGCTATCCAATCTTTTCAAAAAGACACCAAAAAATCCGAAACCAAAGGAGCTTTATTTGAAGGCAGACTTCTAAGCGATTCTGAAATAAAAGAAATTGCAAGTCTTCCATCTAAAGAAGTATTGATGGCAAAAATTGCTGGCGCTCTAAATGGCGTTACAACAAAAATTGCGATCTCTATTAAAGAAGTACCTTCTGGACTTGCTAGATCACTTAAACAACATTCTGAAAAATCAGAATCCTAAATTCAAAACCTAATTAACTTTTAAGAAAATGTCCGCAAAAACTGAAGAAATTCTTGAATCATTAAAATCTCTATCACTTTTAGAAGCATCTGAGCTTGTAAAGCAAATTGAAGAGGCTTTTGGTGTATCTGCTGCAGCTTCTGCAGGTGTAGTAATGGCAGCTCCAGGAGCAGCTGGCGGTGACGCAGATGCTGGCGCTGCTGAAGAAAAAACTGAATTTGATGTAGTTCTCGAAAGCTTTGATGCAGCTGCAAAAATCAAAGTACTTAAGGTTGTAAGAAATGCAACTGGTCTAGGTCTTGGCGATGCAAAATCACTTGTTGAATCTGCACCAAAAACAGTAAAAGAAGGAGTTGCTAAAGCAGATGCTGAATCTTTAAAGAAAGAGATTGAAGAAGCTGGCGGTAAAGTTACACTTAAGTAAGAGAATATTTTTTCAAGCCGATAGACTTTATATCGGCTTCAAAAATTATGAATATTGATAGTATTGCAATTGAAGCTGCAACAGATGGAGCCTGCAGTGGTAATCCAGGTCCAGGTGGTTGGGGTGGTCTAATAATTTTTGACGACAAAAGTGAATTAGAAATAGGTGGTTCCGAGCAAAATACTACTAATAATAGAATGGAACTTACTGCAGCTATAAAAACACTTGAGAAATTAAAAAACTATAAATTAAAAGAAAACTTTAAATTAAGAACTGATAGTAAATATGTCATAGAAGGGTATACAAAATGGATTATTAATTGGAAAAGAAATGGATGGAAAACAAGCTCAGGAAAATCAGTTCAAAATCTTGATTTATGGCAAAAAATTGATCAATTAAGAATTAATGGTCTTGTAATGGAATATGTTAAAGGCCATAGCGGTGACAAACAAAATGATAGGGTTGATAAAATCGCGACTAACTATAGCAAAGGTATACCTCTAAAAAGTAACTCAAAAGAGTCTGAATCTTCAGTAGAGTTTTTTGAAAAAAGTGCACCTACAGAAATTCAGGAATTATTTTCAAGAAATGAATTAATTCAAAAATTTGCAGAAAAAAAATACTTGTTAAGTTCACAAGAAATAACTAACTTATTAGGGGAAGAAAACCTCTTACAGATAAAACAACATTTACCTTTTGAATGGCGTAATTGGATATTGATTCCTAAAGGTGAAAAATATTGGATAATAGAAAAAAGGAATACTGATTTTTTATGAATGAACAAAAGGGAGTATTTAAAAATCTTTATAAAAACTTGGTTACTCCCATACTAAAAAAAGACTCAGGAATCGATGCAGAATATTTAACTAATGTATCTCTTAATCTTCTATCATTCAGTTCAAGAAAATATAATTGGCCATTAGTTTCAAATATCCTAAAAAATCTAAATGAAGAATTTTCTATAACTGACCAAAGGTTAATTCAGAACATTTGTGGAATAAATTTTTGTAATCCAATTGGTTTAGCTGCGGGTTTTGACAAAAATGGAAATGCCGCAAATATATGGAAAGATTTTGGTTTTGGATTTGCTGAGCTTGGTACAGTAACTAAATTTGCTCAGAATGGAAATCCCAAACCAAGGTTATTTAGATTGGCAGAAGAAGAAGCAGCATTAAATAGAATGGGTTTCAATAATAATGGTGCTGAAAATCTAGTTAAAAACTTTGTGGAACAAGGTATTGAGTTTAAAAAAAACAGGGAGAATATTTGTTTAGGGATAAATTTTGGGAAGTCAAAAATTACAGGTTTATCTCAAGCAAAAGATGATTATTTAACTTCTCTAAAATTATTAATTCCATATTGTGATTACGCAGCAATAAATGTTAGTTCTCCAAATACTGAAGGGCTAAGAAAATTACAAGATCCAATTCTTTTAAAAGAACTTCTTAGAGAAATTAAAAACTTACCTAATTGTCCACCATTATTTGTAAAAATTGCGCCAGATTTAGGCCTTAAAGATATTGAAGATATTTGCCAATTAATAATCGAGGAAAACATCGATGGAATAATTGCTACAAACACCAGCATTGATAGATTAGGTCTTGAAAATAGAAAGATCAGGCAAACTGGATTATTACTCTCTCAAGAGAATGGAGGATTAAGTGGAAGGCCTCTCCAAAAAAAAGCAAATCAAATAATAAAACATATACATAATATTGATAAAAAGATTATTTTAATTGGCGTTGGTGGAATAGATAGTCCTGAGTCAGCTTGGGAAAGAATTTGTTCTGGAGCATCATTAATTCAACTTTATACAGGATGGATATATAAGGGTCCACAATTAGTACCAGATATACTTGCGGGAATTATAAAGCAACTCAATAACCATCAATTATCTAGTATAAAAGATGCAATTGGATCAGATTTAAAATGGGTTGAATAAAATTAGAGAATGAATAATGAACCTCATGATTACTCAACGTTAGCCATGCAAGGATCAAACTTGAAGCACGGTGGAAATGTATATGCAACTGCGAAAAAATTAAATTTATTACCCTCCGAAATCATTGATGCAAGTGCATCATTAGTACCCTTTGATCCCCCTCAAATACTAATAGATTCAATAAATGCGGAAATTAAGAATCTTGGCTTTAGATATTACCCAGAGAGAAACTTGAGTGATCTGAAAAAAATAATCGGCAAATTTCATGGGATAAATCCAGACAATATATTGCCTGGAAATGGAGCTTCTGAATTAATAACCTGGGCAGGTTATGAAGCATCCAAATTCGGAATAAGTTGTATTCCTTCTCCATCATTTGTTGATTATGAAAGATCTTTAAATTGTTGGAATAGCAATTTCATACATTGCGAATTACCAAAAAACTGGAATGATATTTTTCCTCAATCATTTCCGCTTCATCCAAAAGGTGATGTTATTTGGATAACAAATCCACATAACCCTACCGGCCAATTATGGGCAAAGAATTCATTGGAGGAAGTTGTGAAAAAATATAAATTAGTTATCTGCGATGAAGCTTTCTTATCGATAACACCCAATGGAGACAAAGAATCTTTAATACCATTAACCAAAAGATTTGATAATTTATTAGTTTTGAGAAGCTTGACCAAAATCTTCAATATTCCTGGTCTTAGATTAGGTTACATTATTGGCTCTTCGAAAAAACTTAAACAATGGGAAAAAAATAGAGATCCTTGGCCTTTAAATTCATTTTCTATTAAAGCCGGAATTGATCTACTAAGTAATAAGAAATTCTATGAACAGTGGACAAATCAGATTCACAGCTGGATAAATATTGAAAAAAAGAGAGTATTTGAAAAATTATTAAAAATAGAGAACCTTAAAATTCATAACTCTTCAACCAACTTTTTTTTAATAGAAAGTGAAACATCCTTGTCGCCAAATATAAAATACTTAGAAAATAAGGGAATATTGCTTAGAGAATGCACTTCATTTAGATATCTTGACGAAAAGTGGGCAAGAATAAGTCTGCAGAATAGAAAAAATAACACTCTTTTATGTGAAGAAATTCAGAATTCCTTTAAAAAATAATTAATATACTTTTTAATTTCATTTTTAGATTTAATTTTATTATTATTTTCCATATTCTTCTTCATGAGATCTAATATTTCATAATGATTTTTTCCCTTTTTTGTTTTTATTTTAAAAATTCTTTCTAGAGTTTCTTCAAAAACTTCTTTGGACATTTTATTCTGATCGATTAAAACTGAGCCTCCACTTGCAGCAAGAATCATGGCATTTTTATCCTGATGATTATTTTTAGAATCTGGATATGGAATTAAAATTGAAGGTTTTTCAGCCTCCATTAATTCATTAATTGTTCCTGCACCAGATCTCGATATTACAAGATCACAGTTTTGAATTAAAGCTGCTATTTCATTAGTAAATTTCTTTTGAATATAATTTTTGGAGTTTTTTACATGAAAAGGTTTTAGATTAGATTCGCCAACAATATGAACTATCCGAAATTGTTTTTTTAATAAAAATTCTAGAGATTCATAAAGAATTTGATTTATAGCTTTTGCTCCTTGACTACCTCCCATAACAATCAAAAGAGGTCCATTTCCTTTTGGAACCCATTCTGGCAAAAAATTAAATTTATAGAATTGCTCTCTTAAAGGTGTTCCAGTGAAAATAGTTTTACAATTTTTTAAATAAGAATTTGTTTCTTTAAATCCTAAAAGAACATAGTTACATAAAAAACCAAAATATTTCGTGACCATTCCTGGAATTACATTTGATTCATGAATAATGATAGGTATCCCTAGAAGTTTTGAAGCAACAATAGTCGGTGCTGATATATAACCGCCAGTCGCAAAAACTAAGTTAATTTTTTTTTCTTTTAAGATCCTAATTACTTGAAAAGTTGACATTAAAATTTCTATATATTGATAAAACAAAAAAATATTTTTTCTTGGTGTCTTTATATTCAAAGTCCTCAAATTATATTTTTCGGGAATAAAATTTGCATCAAGTCTTTGAGTAACACCCAACCAATGAATATTCCATTCATCTTCCACCTCTTTAGAAACTGCTAAGGCTGGAAAAATATGCCCCCCTGTCCCACTTGCTGCAACTAATAAATTATTTTTTTTAGACATAAAAACCTAAAATAGTAGAATAAAATATCTATGATTAATATGTTTAATTTAATCTTATTCAAAAATATAGGATTTCCTCTCTACTTATTTGTTTATCTTATTTTGCCCTATTCAGCAATAACGCAAACTTTGAAAGTTGATTTTATAAGAAATCTAGAAAACTCCCTAAATTCAAAAAATTTAGAATTCATTAGAAAAAATTTTAGAAATGAAGAAAGCCAAAATATACCAAAACAATTTTCAAAGATTATTAATGATTTCCCTAACAGCAAATGGAAGATCAACAGATTAAAATCTAATATTCCAGATGAAGATATTTTGCGAATAAAAGTTTTTGGAAAAAAAATAGTTAATGGAGAAATATATATACTCGAATCCAAATTTGATTATTTATTTTCAATCGTAAATGGAAAAATAGATGAAGGGATTATCAAAAATTTATTCACCACGATAAGAAACGATAATAAAAAAATAGATATTAGTTTTAATATTCCTGATAGAGTTCTTACTGGTTCAAAATACGATATCGATATAATTCTAAATAAGCCTCTTGAAGAAGTGATTATTGCTGGATCTATAAAACCTCATCAAGTTAATTCATTGTTTGAACAAGAAATATTATTAGAGCCATTGGCGTCTGGAGGGATTTTTAAAATAACAAGAGCGCCTTCAAAACCTGGGATACAAATTTGGTCAGGAATCATAGCTCATCCTGAAGGAATGATTACTTTCACAAAGAGCATTGATATTGTCGATGAGATATAGCCTAAGCGTCGTTTAACGCAGCCACACCTGGTAAAGTTTTACCTTCTAAAAGTTCCAAACTAGCCCCACCTCCAGTAGATATATGAGACATTTTCTCAGCTAATCCTGCTTTTTCAACTGCTGCAACTGAATCTCCACCACCAATTATTGTACAAACTTCAGAAAATGCACTTAAGTCCGCAAGAGTCGTAGCTATTGCATTTGTACCGTCTGCAAATTTATCAAATTCAAAAACTCCCATTGGACCATTCCAAATAATTGTCTTACATTCTGCAAGAGCATTCTGAAAAACTTTAATGGAATCTGGACCAATATCTAGACCCATCCAATTCCCACTAATTGCTTCAATTTGAGATATTTTACTATTGGCGTCAGGAGAAAATTCATCAGCCAAAACAACATCAGTGGGTAATAATAATTCTACTCCTTTTGCTTTTGCTTTTGCTTCTAAATCTTTAGCAAGCTCGAGTTTATCTTCTTCTACAAGGCTCTTTCCGACATCTAAACCTCTAGCTTTATAAAAAGTGAAAATCATACCTCCACCAATCATGATTTTGTCACACTTATCTAGTAAAGAATCAAGTACTCCTATTTTGCTACTAACCTTTGATCCTCCAACTATTGCTGCCAATGGACGCTTTGGGGAATCTACAGCTCCTTGTAGGTATTTCAATTCTTTTTCTAAAAGGAATCCAGCTACTGAGGGACTTAAATAATTTGTAACACCCTGAGTTGAAGCATGCGCTCTATGAGCAGCACCGAAAGCATCATTTACATACATATCTGCATGTGATGCTAATTTTTTAGCAAACTCCTGGTCGTTCTTTTCCTCTTCCCCAAAAAAACGAACATTTTCAAGTAAAAGAACATCTCCATTAGATAAGTTATTTGATTTTGCAACTGCTTCATCACCAATACAACTGTTAGTGAGAGCAACCTTTTGCCCCAGCAATTCACTTAATCTTGCTGCTACTGGAGTTAATCTCATTTTTTCATTCACCTGACCCTTTGGTCTACCAAAATGAGCAGCTAAAATAACTCTTGCAGAATGATTAATAAGATATTCAATAGTTGGTATCGCTGCACGAATACGCGTATCATCGGTTATTTGACCATCTTCATTTAATGGAACATTAAAATCTACTCTTACAAGAACCTTTTTTCCATTTAAATGTGTCTTATCAAGACTGGAAAGAGATAATTTTGACATTAAACAAGCTATATTTATAATCCCAAGACCCTAACGTTAATTTGGACTTATTGGGTTAAAAAGTAGTTACTGTTACCTATGCCTTAATAAATTTTAAGAATTAACGATTATAAAAATTTTTTAGTCATTAAATTTATACTAAACTTTAGAAGTAAATACTTTTGAAACTTATAAAAACTAAAAGGAATACAAAATTTATTTGATTTATTGAAGTGGACATACCCAAAATCCAATGGTACCCAGGCCATATTGCAAAAGCAGAAAAGAAATTATCTGAAGTTATCAATAAAGTAGATTTAGTTATAGAAGTAAGAGATGCACGAATTCCTTTGTCAACAGGACATCCACACTTAAATAAATGGATAAATAATAAAAAACATATTCTTGTTATTAACAAATCAGACATGATCTGCCCTAATACAATCAATAGTTGGAATAAATGGTTTAATGCTAAAGATCAATATCCTCTTTGGTGTGATGCTAAAAGAGGAATAGGAATTAAAGAAATTTGTAAGTCAGCCAAAGATTCTAGGTCTTCAATCGACGATAGAAGACTCTCTAGAGGAATGCGAATTAGGCCAATTAGAGCCCTTACACTTGGTTTTCCAAACGTAGGAAAGTCAGCATTAATTAATAGAATTGCAAAAAAAAGAGTTGTAGATAGCGCTAGGAAAGCAGGCGTGACTCGTAATTTAAGATGGATAAAATTAGAAAGTGGTATAGATCTGCTTGATGCTCCTGGTGTTATACCTCCAAATTTAGAAGATCAAAAATCAGCACTTAATCTTGCACTATGTGACGATATTGGTGAAGCTGCTTATGAAATAGAGAGTGTCGCAATTGGATTTATCAAAATTATATCCACTCTCAATAAAGATAAGAATGCGAATATCTCAGTTAAACAAATATCTAATAGATATGGAGTTGATATTACCAAAGGCTTTAAGAATCCTTCAGCTTGGATCGACGAAGCAGCTTCAAAACATACATCAGGCGATAAAAGGAGAATGTCTCATAAGTTATTGGAAGATTATAGAAATCAAATGCTGGGTAAAATTGCTTTAGAAGTCCCACTATGGAACTAAATAATCAAAATTCTTTCGGCATTGGAGAAGGTGAGCTTATAGAAATTATTTATGAGCTACCCCTTCCTATGAGGCTAGACAGATGGTTGGTAAGTAAAAGGCCAGAACAAAGTAGAGCAAGAATTCAACATTTTATAAATTCAGGTTTAGTACTTGTAAACTACAAGACCGCGAAAGCAAAGACCCCATTAAAAAATGGCGACAATATTCAAATATGGATGCCGCCTCCAGAACCTCTTGTTTATTTGAAACCTGAAAAAATGGATTTAAATATCCTTTTTGAAGACGAGCACATCATAGTAATTAATAAACAATCAGGACTAATAGTTCATCCAGCCCCTGGACACAAATCTGGAACTTTAGTGAATGGATTACTTTTTCACTGTAAAGATCTACCTGGAATTAATGGGAAACTAAGACCTGGGATTGTTCACAGATTAGATAAAGATACCTCAGGCTGTATGGTGGTTGCAAAAAGCCAAGAGGCATTAGTAAATCTCCAGAAACAAATTAAAGAAAAAATAGCATCACGCGAATATATTGCAGTAATTCATGGAGCACCTAATTCTGAAGAAGGCCAAATAGTGGGGAACATTGGCAGAGATAAATTAAATAGATTGAAATATAAAGTAGTTGCAGAAACTTCAGGAAGGTATGCCTCTACCTATTGGAAATTAGAAGAAAGATTTGGCAATTACTCATTAATGAGTTTCAAACTTGATACGGGGCGAACGCATCAAATAAGAGTACATTGCGCTCATATTAATCATCCAATTGTAGGTGATCCGTTATATGGAAGATGTAAAAAACTACCATGTAAATTAGATGGCCAAGCTTTACACGCAATTAAGCTTGGACTTATACATCCAATAAATGGAAAAGAAATGATATTTGAATCAGAATTACCATTAGATTTTCAAAAATTACTAAGTGTTCTTAAAGTTAAATAAGATTTAAAGAGGAATTTAGAAGCGATTTTGTATAAGTGTTTTTAGTTTTAGTGAATATTGTAGAACTTTCTCCTTCATCAACTATCTTTCCATGATTCATAACTAACAACCTATCACAAAATCTTTTAGCAATACCTAAATCATGAGTAATAAAGATAATCGTTAAATTCATTTTTTCTTGCAAGACTCTAAGTAATTCAAGAATCTCCATTTTTACTGAAGCATCCAACATATTTACACTCTCATCACAAATCAAAATTTTTGGTTTCAACAGTAGCGCTCTAGCTAATGAAATTCTTTGCAATTGACCACCAGATAATTGGTCAGGATAAGAATTTAAAAAATTATTATTTAAGGGAAGATTTAAATTTCTTAACATTAATTTTATTTCTTTTTCGATTTTTCTTTTATCTGAAATTTTTTGAATAAAAAATATATCTTCCAAAATATTTTTAATGGTCATTTTAGGATTCAAACTTGAAAAAGGATCTTGAAAAATTATTTGCACATTATTTTTGTTTTTAAAAGATTTATTTTTTTTAAATGCATGATTTTTATTATAAATTTTTATTTCACCACCTCTTACTTTAAGGAGTCCAATTAAAGCCCTACATAATGTACTTTTACCGCTTCCTGAAGAACCAACAATACCAAGAGTCTCATTCTCGTATAACTTGAAACTAACTTCATTTAAAGCCTTATTCCATTTATTAATGAAAATTGAAGAATTTAATTTATACCAATGTCTTAGGTTATTGACCTCTAGAACGACCTGATCTCGAGCATTATTTTTAGTAATTGGTTCTAATACTATTTTTGAAGCATTTACTAACTTTTTCCCGATATCTGATTTTGGTGATTGAAAAATATCTAATATATTCCCTTTTTCAACAATCGATCCCTTTTCAATAATTGCAACTTTTTTACACCACTTTGCTGCAAGATTAATATCATGACTAATTAAAATTAAAGTAGTATCAAATTCATTACATAGATGAATTATTTCTTGCATAATATCAAAACTTGTTTTGGTATCTAAGCTTGTTGTAGGTTCATCAGCTATTAATAATTTAGGTTTCAAAGCAAGTGCCATTGCTATAGAAACTCTCTGTCTCATTCCACCGCTAAATTGATGTGGAAAAGAATCAAGTCTACTTTCTTCAATTCCTACTTTTTGAAAAATTTCTCTTACTAATTTTTTTATAGCTAAAGATGATTTAGTTTGATCATGTGTTTTAAATAATTCATATAAATGATCCCCAACTCTCATTAGCGGATTAAGTTTTTTTATGGAGTCTTGATAAATAAATCCAAAATTCTTTCTTCTAAATAATTGTGCATCTTTATTATTTGTTTTCCTAGGATCTACATTAGAAATCGATAGATACCCTTTAGAAGTGGCCTTTGTAGGCAATATATTTACTAATGTTTTTGCAAAAGTCGTCTTTCCACATCCAGAAGGTCCTATTATGGCCAAATGATCTCCACTATCTATTTCCAAATTAAAATTTTTGATAATAGGTTGCTGTTTTAGACCATATTTAACAGTAAGATTTTTAACTACAATAATTTTTTCTTTATTTTTTTCCATGATTTATAGCAAATTTTTCTAGACCTAAATAAAATACATCTAAAGCAATATAAAATGTCCGAGGCAGCTGCAAATTCAAAAGAGAAAAACGAAATTGAAGTTTCCAAAACTATTTTGCCTGAAAATAAAAAATATGAAAGTGAATCTTTGAATTATCAAATAAAAATTCCCGATTGGCTTGTTAAAGATATTCATAATTTTGAAAAATCAAATAACGAAAATGATGAGAATCAAAACCTTATAGTAAAGGCTTTTAAACTTGCTTATAAAGCTCATGATGGACAATTCCGCGCGAGCGGCGAGCCATACATTATCCACCCGGTTGCTGTTGCAAATCTCCTCAAAGAAATAGGTGCTAGTTCATCTGTTATTGCTGCAGGCCTTTTACATGATGTAGTTGAAGATACTGGCATTGATTTATCCGAAATAGAAACAAATTTTGGATTAGAAGTAAAAATACTTGTAGAGGGTGTAACAAAATTAGGAGGAATTCACTTTAACAACAGGACTGAAGCACAAGCTGAAAATCTTAGGAAAATGTTTTTGGCTATGGCCAGCGATATCAGAGTTGTCTTAGTAAAACTTGCAGATCGACTTCATAACATGAGAACAATTGAATGGCTAAATGATGAGAAAAAACTAAGAATAGCGAGAGAAACAAGAGAGATTTATGCACCATTAGCTAATCGACTAGGAATAAACAGATTCAAATGGGAATTAGAAGATTTAGCTTTTAAATTCCTAGAGCCTAAAGAATATCTAGATCTTAAAGATCAAATCGCTGTTAAAAGAAGTGATAGAGAAAAAAGATTAAAAGTAACTTTGAATCTTATGAAGGAAAACTTAGTTTCAGCAGGTTTGAAAAATTTTGAAATAACAGGAAGACCAAAGCATCTTTATGGCATCTGGAGCAAAATGGAAAGACAACAAAAGCATTTTCACGAGATTTATGATGTTGCTGCCCTAAGAATTATCGTGGACAATTCAGATAGTTGTTATAGAGCTTTAGCAGTTGTTCATGATACTTTCAAACCAATTCCAGGTAGATTTAAAGACTATATAGGATTACCAAAACCCAATGGATACCAGTCCTTACACACTTCTGTGATTGGAAGACATCGACCTATTGAAGTTCAAATTAGAACTACTTCGATGCATCAAATTGCTGAATATGGTATTGCCGCTCATTGGCAATACAAAGAGGGTGGTTCTCCTGCTAAAAGTAATGCCGAGAGATTTAATTGGCTAAGACAATTAGTAGAATGGCAACAAGAAGGTAATGAAAGGGATCATAATGATTATTTAGCTTCAATTAAAGAAGATTTATTTGATGAAGAAGTATTTGTAATCACTCCAAAAGGAGATGTTGTTGGTTTAAGAAAGGGATCTACCGCGATAGATTTCGCCTACAGAATTCATTCTGAAGTTGGAAATCACTGTAATGGAATAAGAATTAATGAAAAGCTTTCTCCATTATCTACAGCACTTCAAAATGGTGACTTCATAGAAATTTTGACAAGTAATAATGCTACTCCAAGCTTGGATTGGCTGAACTTTGTAGTTACGCCAACTGCTAAAAATAGAATTCGCCAATGGTATAAGAAAAGCCATCGTGATGAAACGATTAAAAGAGGTAGAGATTTACTTGAAAAAGAAGTAGGTAGAAAAGGTTTTGAAGCATTACTTTCTAGTGAAGCCATGAAAAAAGTTGCAAATCGATGCAATTTAAAAACTACTGAAGACCTTCTTGCATCTCTTGGTTTTGGTGGTTTAACTTTGCATCAAGTATTAAACAGACTAAGAGAAGAAATAAAATTACAGACAGAAGATGTAAAAAATGATTCTGACTCTGAAATAGCAAAATCTCTTAAAAGTAATAGTACTTTATCCACTAATAAATCTAATACAGCAACTAAATCGCCAATTTCCGGGATAGAAGGTCTTGATTACAGAATAGGTAAATGCTGTACCCCACTCCCAGGAGAGGATATTAT